>CAZFUK010000497.1:0-4382 GCA_964522005.1 uncultured Anaerolineales bacterium
AACTGGCCCGCGCCGCCGCTGAGTGGTCGGCGGCTCCCGCGCTGGCGATTGATACCGAGTCCAACAGCTTGCACTCGTACAGCGAGCGCACCTCGCTGATCCAGATTTCGACCCGCGACCGCGACTACCTCGTGGACCCGCTCGCCCTGAGCGACCTGGGCGCGATGGCCGCGCCCCTGGCGGACCCGGCCATCGAGAAAGTCTTCCACGCCGCCGAGAACGACATCCTGGGCCTGAAGCGCGACTTCGGCTTCCAGGTCCACAACGTGTTCGACACGATGTGGGCCAGCCGCATCCTGGGCATCCCGCGCGTCGGGCTGGGCGACCTGCTCAAGGAGCACTTTGGGGTGACGGCGGACAAGCGGATGCAGCGCTACGACTGGAACACGCGGCCGCTGGACCCGGCGGCGCTGACCTACGCCGTGGAGGATACCCACTACCTGCTGGCCCTGCGCGACATCCTCTACGCGCAGTTGGTGGCGGCGGGGCGCTGGGAGGAGGCGCGACAGGAGTTCGAGCGCATGGGGCGTATCACGCCCACGCCGCGCACGTTCGACAGTGAGGGCTTCTGGCGGGTCAAGGGGGTGTACGACATCCAGCCGAGGGAGCGGGCCGTGCTGCGCGAGTTGTACCGCTTCCGCGACGACCAGGCGCGGGAGAACGACCGGCCGCCGTTCAAGGTGCTGGCCGACAGCCTGCTCATCGAGTTGAGCAAGGCGCAGCCCCGCACGGTGGAGGAGCTGCGCCGCTCGCAGATTCTGACGCCCTACCTGATGCGCCGCTTCGGGCGGGGGATTGTGGAGGCGGTGCGGGCCGGGCTGGAGGCGCCCATCCCGCAGCGGCCGCGCGACCATGAGCGGCCCGACGACATCATCCTGGAACGCTTTGAGACGCTGCGGGCCTGGCGCAAGAGCACAGGCGCGGCGCGCGGGGTGGACCCGGACGTGGTGCTGTCCAACGCCGCGCTGTGGACGCTGGCGCGGCAGGCGCCCAAGACGCCCGAAGCGCTGGCGGCCCTGGATGTGATGTCGGAGTACAAGCTGGGGCTGTACGGGCGGGGTATCCTGACGGTGCTGGGGGGCGCGCCCGCGCCGGACAAGGGAAAGGCCAAGCAAAGCGCCTGATTAGACCCCCGTGGGGAAGGTCTCCGGCGCTTCCTCGCCGGCCCACTCGCCGGTTGGCTCCAGCGGCTCGACGGCGCGGGTGTGGTCAATGTGCAGGACGGCGTCGAACTGGTCGGCCAGCCGGGCGTGGAAGTAGTGGCTGACGCGCTCGGTGTCGGGCCGGTAGATCACGCCGATGGCCCGCTCCAGGCGGCGCTGGCGCAGAGCCTCCGCCACGTCGGGCCGGTCGCGCAGGTTGAGCATGAAGCGCGGGATGTCGAGGAGGTGGAACACGGCCTCGTAGCTGCCCGACAGCGAGGGCCGCACCCGCTTGCGCTCGGCCGCCCCGCCCCAGTCCGTGGCCGCCGTGACCGTGCCCGTGTGTGTCGTGAACCCCACCAGCACCGCCTCCCGCCCGTAGCGCTCCCTCACCAGTTGCCCCACGTTCAGTTCACCGCCTTCCCCCATCTCTGTGGCCCGCGCGTCGCCCAGGTGCGAGTTGTGCGCCCAGACCACGACCCTGGCCGGCCGGCCGTCGCGGCCCAGGTGATGGAGCAGGGCGTCAATCGTCTCGGCCATGTGCCGGTCGCGCAGGTTCCACGACTCGACCCGGCCGCTAAACATCGAGCGGTAGTACTCCTCGGCGTTCTTCGCCAGCCGCGCGTTCTGCTCGGCGTAGAAGTACTCGTCGTCGGCCAGCGCGCCGTCGCGGCCCTGGTACTCGGCGGCGCAGCGCTGGAGTTCGACCAGTTGGTTGATTACCTCGTCCTCGCAGGGCTGAGCCAGGCCGAAGGTGGCGGCGTAGCCGTAGGTCTGGGGGTCCTCGCCAAAGTGGCCCAGGCAGGCGTAGCGGTAGCGGGCGCGCCGGGCGGCTTCCGGGTCCACCTGGTCCAGGTAGCCGACCACGGCCTCGATGGAGGCGTAGAGGCTATACAGGTCAATGCCGTAGAAGCCGACGGGGGGCTGGCCCGCGCCGAGCGCGGCATTGTGCTCGCGCAGCCAGCCGATGAAGTCGAGGACGACGGTGTTGCGCCACATCCACTGGGGGAAGCGCTTGAAGCCGGCCAGGGCCTCCACGCTGGTCGCGCCGTCGCCCTGGCCAGCCACGTAGCGGTTGACCCGGTAGGCGTCGGGCCAGTCGGCCTCGACGGCGACCGCCGTAAAGCCCTTGTCCTGAATGAGGCGGCGGGTGATGAGCGCCCGCTCGCGGTAGAACTCGTGGGTGCCGTGGGAGCCTTCGCCCAGCAGCACCAGCCGGGCGTCGCCCACCATGTCCAGGAGGGGGTCGAAGTCGTTGGCGGCGCCCTGGAGCGGGTGGGCGGCCTGGCGCAAGAGGTCGGCCATACTCGTCTTGTGGTCCATCGCTGCGTCCTCCTGCCGGTGGGGGTGCAAGAGTCGTACCGCCTGACAACAAAAAACCCGGCCTCGCGGTGAGGTCGGGGCATTGATTTTGGGCAGGGGGATGCGGTCGTGATGCGGGCGCTGAGATCAGCGGCCCAGGGCGCGGCGACCACGCCCCTACATCATCAAATGGGTCAGTCTGGTCTGGGACGACCGCCACCGTGGCGGTCATGGGGGTTGACCGGCGCGGGGCGCGGGGCTAGCGCTCGCGGCGACGGCGCGGCGAGTTGACCGGCACGGGCACGGGCGCGGGACGGAGAGCCTGGGGACGGAATAACTTCTCCAACGCTTCCAAGACTCGCTTCAACATCGGACGTCTCCCCTTTCTACTGTGACGTCACGTCTAACGGCGCTGCTCTAACAGTTAAACGCGGAACACCGCGTTTTGATACGGGTCGTACAGTTCAAGTATAGGGTTCTACGCCTATATAAGCAACTTTAGGACCAGTTGAGGGGGGCAATTCTTTCCCCACACGGCCAAGTATAACCCATTTTGGACCGAAAATCTATGAGATAGATCACACGCCCCCTCCCCCATCCCCTCCCCTACCAAGGGAGGGGTGACGTAGGGGCAAGGTGACCTCGCCCGCGCCTCCCCCTTCCTTCGCAGGGAAGGGGGCAGGGGGGTTAGGTCCCCCTACCGCCCCCGTTGGGCAGCGTAGAGGGCCATGAGGCGGGCGGCCAGCTTGGCCGGGTCGTGGCGGGTGGGGCGGGCGTGGTCGAGGAGGTCCATGGGGACGATGGGCACGCCGAAGGTCTCGGCCGACGGCTCTGGCCCGACCTGGGTGACGCCCCAGACGGCGGGCAGTTCGACCAGGTGGTTGTTGACGAGGACGAGGTCCAGGGGCAGGCTGCCGATGTGCTTCTGGAGGGCGGCCAGGTAGTCGCCCAGGACGTAGCCGTCGGTCTCGCCGGGCTGGCTGGCGACGTTGCAGACGTAGACCCGCAGCGCCCGGGTCTCGCGCAGGGCGGCGGCCAACTCGGGCACGAGGAGGTTGGGCAGGACGCTGGTGTAGAGGCTGCCGGGGCCGACGATGACGAGGTCGGCGTCGTAGATGGCGCGCAGGGCGTCGGGGAAGGCGGCCGGCGCGTCGGGCTGGAGGAAGACGCGCTGGATGGCGGCGCCACCGTAGGGCAGGGCCGACTCGCCGTGGACGACCTCGGCGTTGACCAACTCGGCCGACAGGGTGACATCCACCAGGGTGGCGGGCAGGATGCGGCCGAGGACGTTGAGGACGCGGCTGGACTCGCGCAGGGCGACCTCGAAGGAGCCGGTGATCTGCTGCATGGCGACGATGAACAGGTTGCCGAAGCTGTGGCCTTCGAGGGCGTCGCCGCTCTGGAAGCGGTACTCGAAGAGTTGGGTCATGAGCGGCTCGGCCTCGGCCAGGGCGGCGATGCACTGGCGGAAGTCGCCGGGGGGCGGGACGCCGAGTTGGCGGCGCAGTCGGCCGCTGCTGCCGCCGTCGTCGGCGACGGTGACGATGGCGGTCAGGTTGGCGGTGTAGAGCTTGAGGCCGCGCAGGAGGGTGGAGAGGCCGGTGCCGCCGCCAATGGCGACGACGCGGGGGCCGCGTTGGGCGCGCCGGCGGTAGAGGGCGTCGAGCAGGGGGGTGCTGGTGGCGTACTGGGCCTGGGCGGAGAGGAGGGAGCGGTTGAGGCCGATGATGCCGCCGACGATGCAGCCGACGCCGAGCAGGCCGAAGAGCAGGGCGCGGCCGAGGCGGGGGATGAACTGGAGGGTCAGGTAGTAGAAGACGGGCGGCACGTCCAGGTTACGGTAGAGGGTGACCTGGAGGTAGGCCAGGCCGAGGGCGAGGCCGACGATGCCTAGCCCCAGCAGGGCCAGCCACCGTTTCACCTGGAGGCCGGGCGTCA
>CAZFUK010000498.1:0-4376 GCA_964522005.1 uncultured Anaerolineales bacterium
ATGGAGCGGCTGCGCGCCCAGCCCAGCGCCTTTTCCAACGATGTCGTGACAATCCCTAGATTACCGGTCTTTTCTTCGAGACCCATGCTTCACCTCGTTATGTTACGCCTGCTCCTCTGCGAGGGGATGCCCATTATGAACCGGCTGCATCTCCTGCTCCATTCTCTCTTTGAGAACGTCGTTAATCAGTTCCCAGTAGGCCCTGTTCCCTGCCTTCACCTTAAAGTAGTCAATCACATCAGGGTCCAGCGCCACCTTGACAATCTGCATACCCTTGGGAACACGCCGCCCTGCCAGGAACCAGACGGCCGTTCTGAGCATCTCTTCTGTGACTTCAGGGCTGTCAGAAAGGTCAATATCCTCATCCCGCATAGCTCTGATTCGATCCTTCTCCATAGTCGAACCGATCATCCTCCAACACGACGACCTCATCCTCGAAGACCCGCCAGGCATCGGCGAAGTCGTAGCCGTGTTTCCCAAGGTTGGCTTGGCGTTTGGCTTCGTCCCAGGTGAACCGCATGGCGCATTCCTGGCGGGACTATTCCCACTCTAACGCGCCCTTCCTCAGTAAGTATACGTATCCAATAATCACCAGGACAAAGAAAAACAGAATCTCGGCCAGGCCGACCCAGATGGGGTTCATGCGCTTGTAGACGACGGCCCACGGGTACAAGAAGACAATCTCGATGTCGAAGACGATGAACAGCGTCGCCGTCAGGTAGTAGCGGATGGGCAGGCGGCGCATGGCCTGGCCGATGGGCCGCATACCCGACTCGTAGGGCATCATCTTAGCGCGGGTCGGAACGCGGGGGCCGAAGAGGCGGGCGATGATGAGGACGAGAATCCCCAGCCCCACCGACATGATAAACAGCACGAGAATGGGCAAGAAGTCTTGTGGCATGGTGCACTCCGGCAAAATGGGGCTAAGCTACCCGACTACCCGTCTGAGTCGCTTAGCCCCAATCACGTCTTGGGTGGAGCCTTCGATTGCAGAATCCTCACGACAGTGCGGTGGTGAGCTTACAGACGGGCATCGTGAGCATACTTGGCGTTAGGACAAGGAATTATCCTCGATTTCGACCTCCCGACAGGCCGTCCTGGAGGCGCTTGAGGGCCTCCCACTCGCCCGCCGCCGCCAGCCGGGCCTGCTCGGCCCAGGTGGTCGGGTCGGCGGTGCGGAAGCGGGGGCCAGCGGCGGTCAGAATCTGCTGCATCTGGCCCACGCTTATCTCTGCCAACTGGCGGAACGTCGTGATGCCGGCGTCATGGAACAACTCAGCAATCTTGGGGCCAATACCTTCGATGATCGTCAGGTCGTCTGGCCCAACCCAGGGTGGTTTGGCGCCCTGCCACTCGGTACTGGCCGGAGCCGCGCCGGCGGATGGTGTCACATCCGAGACGAGCGGTGGGACGGTCGGTGTCTCGGGCAGGACAGGCGCCTGCGACGTAGCCGCGCCCACCTGACCTAGCGACGCTGACGGCGCGCTCTGACTCAATTCTAGGCCAGGTTCACGATTCGCGCCAATTGTCGCTTCCTCGCTCGGTTCGCCTGGTTGGCTCCGACCTGGAACCGGGTTATCGTCCAGCGCGCCTTCCAGGGCGGCCTGATCGCCTGTCCGGCGGGTCTCCGCCGTCTCGCGTGGGTTGGGGATAATGGACGGGTCACCGGCGCCGTGGGAGCCCACGTTCTGGCCGCTGGCTCCAGCCTGGGCTGCCTCCTCGCGCATCTGCTCCGCCGCCTCAGTCGCCGAGGTCGTGGCGGGCGCGGTCGGCGTCTCCGCTGGCGTTGCTGGTGAGACACTGGACGCGGTGGACGGCGTGGGGGCCGCCGCGTGGGAGGCGGCGCCCGTCGGCGTGGCGGGCGTTCCGCCTTGCGCGGCCGCCTGTTCACGCATCTGCTTCGCCAGGCGGGCCGGAATGGGCTTCGGGCGGCCGCTGGGCAGTGTCTCAGTGGACGAAGTCATGGTCGGCGCAGCCGGCGCAGCGGTGGCTGAGCTGCCCGCCGTCTCTACAGAAGCGGTCGGTGGGATGGTAGGTGTCTCAGGCGTTTCCACCGGGGCGGCCGCCGCGTGCGACGTCTCACTCGTCGGTTCGGCGTGGGTTCCACCCGCCTGAGCCGCTTGCTCGCGCATCTGCTTCGCCAGGCGCGCGGGAATGGGCTTCGGCCGGCCGCTGGGCAGGGTTTCCCCGCCCGTGGGGGCGGCGGGCACGTCGGGTGTCGCGGGCGCGGCGGGAGCGGCCGGCGCGGCGCTGGCAGTCGGCATCGTCGCTTCCGGCGCGTGACCGGCCTCGTGTCCGGCTTCACCCGCCTCCTGCTGGCGCATCTGCTTCGCCAGGCGGGCGGGAATGGGCTTGGGCTTGGCGCCGGGGACGGCGGGCGCCGCCGGAGCGGGAGCCGCGGTGGCTGGCGCAGCGGCCACTGGAGCGGGGGCGGCCTTGGGCATCTCGGCTGCCGCGCCGCCGCCCGTCTTCTTGGACTCCTTGGCGTCGCGGGCCGCCGCCTCTTCCGCCCAGGCGCGCGGGTGCGTGCGGGCGTAGTAGGTCGTCGTGACGGACAGGATGTCCTTGTTATAGATGGCCGACTCGTGCCGCTCGTAGGTGGACAGCTCGTAGTCGTGGTTCATCTTGATGGCGTCGAACGGGCAGAACTCGGCGCAGTAGCCACACTGCATGCAGATGGAGGTGTCAATGTAGAACTCTTCCGGTTCTGGCTTGGGCTTGCCGTCCGGCTTGGTGCCGCGCAAGATCCAGATGCACTGAGGCGGGCAGACCTTGGCGCAGATACCGCACGAGGTACACCAGTCCTGGCCCGTGTCGGCATCGACGATGAGCATCGGGTAGAAGCGGAAGCGTTCGGGAATGGCCAGCTTCTCCTCGGGGTACTGGACGGTGAATAGCCCCTTGGAGTCGTTGGGCGTCTGGCGCACAGCGTCCGGGGTGAGGGCGCGGGCCTTGATACGCTTCGGGTCTTCGGTATAGGTTTCGACAAAGTGCTTGAGCGTGACCATCATGCCGCGCAGCACGCCAAATCCGAACATTGAGCCTCCCACCACGGAGAATCAGCTGTACTTACCCTTCAGGTCGGCGAAGACTTTCTTAGCCGGTTCACTCACCGCAACGCCTCGTTCTATCTCATCGAGACGACGAGCTAACTCGACATCCCAGCCGGGCTTAGTTGTCTCATGCGAGTCGAATTCGCTACGCTGGGCTGACCATAGTTCTCGGCCTTCAAGACTAGGTTCAAACCAGGCCCGCCACACATAACTCACATCGTTCGGGTCTACCTGACCCCCCGAATCATGATGGACGACCAGCAGCTTGCGCTCAGCAAGGCAACGGATAGTATCTGCCATATCCGATAGCAAGACATGCGACGGGTATAACGCTTGATAAATCTGCTCTAGATTCTCAGCGTCATCGCAGGTTTCGTTCAGAATCCACCATTCGAGTGTGGTCAGCTTACCCATGCATCCTACTTCCAGTAAGGACGGAAGTGCGGCAACTCAAATAGGGCGCCGTCGGCTTTGAGCAACGTGTGGCGCACTAACCGTTCCCCGGTTTCTACGTGTTCCAGTAGTTCCTGAACGCTTGAGCCACCTTTGTTACGAATGTTCAGCGACGGAGCCATTTCCGTTCGGATGACTTGCCACTTAGAGGGATTAGTTCGGTAGTCCTCCATTAAGTCACGAAACGACCTCTGCTGGGACATGGCCCGTCACGATCTCAAACCGTCTATTAACGGTCCAACTCACCCAGGACAATATCAATACTCCCCAGGTTGGCGATGACGTCCGCGATCTTGTGGCCGACGGACATCTCCTTGAGCGCCTGGATGTTGATGAACGAGGGGGCACGGACGTGATAGCGATACGGGTTCGCCGTGCCATCGCTGACGACGTAGAAGCCTAGCTCGCCCTTGGGATTCTCGACGCGACCATAGCTCTCGCCCTTGGGCACGCGAATCTGCCACGCCTTCTTGCCCGCCATCACCGGGCCGCCCGGCAGGTCCTTGAGGGCTTGCTGGAGGATGCGGATGGACTGGCGAATCTCGGCCACGCGGAGCAGGTAGCGGTCATAGAGGTCGCCGCGCGTGCCGGTCGGAATCTCGAAGTCGAAGCGGTCGTAGATACCGTAGGGTTCATGGCGGCGCACGTCGTACTTGACACCCGACGCGCGCAGGATGGGGCCGGACAGGCTCAAGCCGATGGCCTTTTCTGGTGGGAGGACGCCCACACCGATGCAGCGGCTCTTGATGATTTCGTTGTCGTTGAGGAACTCTTCCAACTCGTCAATCTCGCGCGGCAGGCGGTTGAAGGCCAGTTCCTCGGCCAGGGGCATAAACTCCGGCGGCAGGTCGTAGGCGCAGCCGCCGAAGC
>CAZFUK010000499.1:0-4374 GCA_964522005.1 uncultured Anaerolineales bacterium
CAGGTCTCACACACAATAAGAAGACCTGACAGGTTTTGGAAACCTGTCAGGTCTCACACACAGCAGAACACCTGACAGGTTTCTGAAAACCTGTCAGGTGTAGATGCGAGCTACAACCCCATGCGGTCGTTGTCGTTGGGCTGGGCGGTGCGATAGCGCGCCGCCAACTCGATGCGCCGCTCGTTCCACAGCCCTTCGAGTTCTCGCGTGAGATCATCAATCCGCCGCCGCTCGGCCGCGCCCAGGCTCCCCTTGCGGAGGATGGTCTGCCGTTCGTTGGCGAGCTTGTTGATTCGGTCAATGATGCTGCTCCCCTCGTCCTTTTTCTCAGGCTGCTGGGGGGCCTTCTTCTTGTCATCCGCCATGGTCTGCCTCCTCACCGTCCTGGACCACCAGGCGAGCGTCTCGCCCGCTAACATGAATGTGACTATCCCAACTGCCTGATTCTTACCGCCCGACGGAGACGGATGACTAGGGCAGGGCGGGGGACGGGTCGTTCACCAACGCCTGGGCGGCAAGGGCCGCGCCGACGATGCCCGCCTCGTTGAAGAGGACGGCCGGCACGACCGGCGCGCGGGTCTCGAGATACTGGAAGAACTTGCCGTGCTCCTTGCTGACCCCGCCACCGAAGATAATCAGGTCGGGCGAGAACAGCTTCTCGATCATCGCCAGGTACTCATTGACGCGCTTGGTCCAGCGTTTCCAGCTCAGCCCCTTCTCGTCGCGGATGCGAGACGCCGCCCGTAGTTCCGCGTCCTTGCCGCGCAACTCCAGGTGGCCCAGTTCGGTGTTGGGGACGAGTTGCCCGTTGATGAACAGGGCACTGCCGATGCCCGTGCCAAAGGTCAACATCATCACCACGCCAGACTGGCCCTGCCCCGCGCCATACCGCATCTCGGCCATGCCGGCGGCGTCCGCGTCGTTGAGCAGGACCAGCGGGCAGCCCGTGGTGCGGTGGAAGAGGGCCTGGCCGTCCACGCTAATCCACGACTTGTCCACGTTGGCCGCGCTCCAGACGATGCCCCGCTGTATCACGGCCGGGAAGGTGCAGCCGATGGGGCCATGCCAGTCAAAGTGCCGCGCGACCTCGCCCACCACGTCGGCCACGGCGTCCGGCGTCGCCGGTTCGGGCGTCACGATGCGGTGGCGCGGGTGCGTCAACTCGCCTCGGTCCAGGTCCACCGGCGCGCCCTTAATGCCGGAGCCGCCGATGTCAATGCCCAGGATAGCCATACTCTCCCCTCCTTCGATGCTGTACGCCGTCTACACCCGCCACAATCAGGTCGGTCGCCAGGCCCAGAAACAGCCCATGCTCGACAATGCCCGCCCGCTCGCCCAACTGATGGGCCAGTCCTAGTGGATCCGTCAGGGGACCAAAACGGCAGTCCAGGATAAAGTTGCCCTGGTCGGTGAAGTAGGGCGCGCCCTTGTGCTCGCGCCGCACGGCCCGTGCCCCCAGCCCCTCCAGAAAGCGGGCCTGCGCCCGCCAGCCAAAGGGAATCACCTCGACCGGGACGGCCCACTTGACGCCCAGGTGGGGCGAGAGCTTACCCTCGTCCACGACGATGATCTCGCGGCGGCTGGCCTGGGCGACCATCTTCTCCCGCAGCAGCGCACCCCCGCCGCCCTTGATGAGGTTAAGCTGCGGGTCCACCTCGTCCGCGCCGTCAATGGTCAGGTCCAGGGCCGGGTGGTCGTCCAGGCTGGTGACGGGAATACCGACGCGGCGTGCCTCGGCGTCGACCTGGAGCGAGCAAGGCACGCCAATGATGTCGCGCAAGGTTCCGTCGGCCAGCAACTGGCCCAGCCGCCGCAGGGCGAACACGGCGGTGCTGCCGGCCCCCAGGCCGAGGACCATGCCCGACTGGACGAAGGCAACGGCCCGCTCGGCGGCCTGCTGTTTGAGGGGCGCGAGGGGGTCAGACGATGGAGGGGAGGATGAGGGGGGCATGTTAACTCTCCACGCCGGACGCGGCGGCAAGGTCTACGAACCAGTCGAGCTGCCCGCTGGCGGGCCGAATCAACTGGGACGGCAGGACGGTCGGCTGGTAGGGGCCGCGTAGCACCTCACGCAGCCGCTCGGCTTTGGCCGCGCCCGCCACGAGAAAGGCGACGTGGGCGGCGTGGTTGATGGCCGGGGCGGTCAGGGTGAGCCGCCAGGCGTCCAGCTTCTCAACGTGGTTGGCGACGGCCCAGCGTTCGGTCTCTGCCAGAGCGGCTGTGTCGGGGAAGAGCGAGGCGGTGTGACCGTCGTCGCCCATGCCCAGCAGGACAAGGTCGAAGGCGGGCCAGGGGGCCGACGGAAACAGGCCGCGTAGCTCGGCCTCGTAGGCGGCAGCGGCTTGGTCTGGCGGGAGTTCGCCCCGCAGGCGGTGGACCTGGGCCGGTAGGATAGGCACGTGGTCGAGCAGGGTCTCGCGGGCCATGCGGTAGTTGCTGTCGGGGTGGTCGGGCGGGACACACCGCTCGTCGCCCCAGAAGACGTGGACGCGGCCCCAGTCCACGGCGTCGCGCCACGGCTCATGGGCCAGGCGGGTGTGCAGGGCGCGCGGTGTCGAGCCGCCGGACAGGGCGAGGCTGAAACCGCCGTGCTCGCTGATGGCCGCGTGGGCCAGGTGGGTCACGTACACGGCGGCGGCCTCGGCCAGGGCGTTGGGGGTCGAAAAAACGTGGAGCTTAGTCATGCTCGCCACCGGTCACCAGCCACTCGTGGCCGTCGCGCTGGACCAGAGTATCGGCCTCGGCTGGCCCCCACGTACCCGGCTGGTAGACGGCCAGGGGCGGCGCGGCGGGCGAGGCCCAGCCCTGGAGGATGGGGTCCATGAGGGTCCAGGCGGCCTCGATTTCGTCGCTGCGGGTGAACAGCGAGGCGTCGCCGTTGAGGGCGTCGAGCAGGAGGCGCTCGTAGGCTTCGGGCAGCGGCCCATCGCCAAACGAGCGGCGATAGTGAAACTCCATGTCCACCGAGCGCGTGTCATAGCCCGCGTCGGGCACCTTGACCTCGAACTTGAGGTGGATGCCTTCGTCGGGCTGGATGTGCAGCGAGAGAGTATTGGGTGTCAGGCGGTCGCCCGGATCCAGGTTGAACATGACGTGCGGCGGGTGGCGGAACTGGATGATGATTTCGCTGGTCTTGAGGGGCAGGCACTTGCCCGAGCGCAGGTAGAAGGGGATGCCCTGCCAGCGCCAGTTGTCCACGTAGAAGCGGACGGCGGCGTAGGTGGCCGTCTGGGAGTTCGGCTCGACGCCCTCCACGCCGCGATAGCCCGCGTACTGGCCGCGCACCGTCGCCTGGGCCACCTGATCAGGTGGGATGGGTCGGATGGCGGACAGGACCTTGACCTTCTCGTTGCGGATGGCATCGGCCTTGAAGGAGGCGGGCGGCTCCATGGTCACCAGGGTCAGCAGTTGGAGCAGGTGGTTCTGGAACATGTCGCGCAGGACGCCCGTCTCGTCGTAGAAGTGGGCGCGGCGTCCCACATCCACCGTCTCCGCCACGGTGATCTGGACATTGTCTACGTAGTTGCGGTTCCAGACTGGCTCGAAGATGGTATTGGCGAAGCGGAAGAACAGGATATTCTGCGCCGTCTCCTTGCCCAGGTAGTGGTCAATGCGGTAAACCTGCTCCTCACCCAGCACGGCGTGGAGGCGCTGGTTGAGGTCGCGGGCCGACTGGAGGTCGTGGCCGAAGGGCTTCTCGACGACGACCCGCCGCCAGCCTTCGTCCTGGCTGACCATGCGCGCCTCGCCCAGGTGCGCCACGACCGGGGCGTAGAAGTCCGGCGTGGTCGCCAGGTAGTACAGCCGGTTCGCCGTGCCGTCCGCCTGGTCGCCTTCCAGGTCGCACAGGAAGCGGTCCAGGGCGTCGTAGTCGGCGGGCGTACCCAGGTTGCCGCGACAGTACCACAGCCGGCCCGCGAATTCCTGCCATAGGTCGTCGGAGTAGGCCTCACCCGCAAACTCCTGGACGCCCTTTTGCATCAGCCCTCGGAACTCGTCGTTGGTGTAGGGCCGGCGCGCGAAGCCCACGATGTGGACGGTCTTGGGCAGGCGGTCCTTGCGGTACAGGTTGAACAGGGCCGGGACGAGCTTACGCTCGGTCAGGTCGCCCGACGCGCCGAAGATGACGATGGAGGTGGAGCCGCCGTTGTCCGTCATGCTGGTTTATCCCCCGTCTTGTCCGGCAGGACGGCGTGGCCGCCGAACTGCTGGCGCAGTGCGGCGAGGAGCTTGTCGGCGAACGGCTCAGCCTCGCGGGAGCGGAAGCGGCGTTCGAGGGCGATGGTGATGACGGGAATGGACACACCCAGGTCAATGGCCTCCATGACCGTCCAGCGGCCCTCGCCGGAGTCGGGCACGAAGGCGGCGATGCCT
>CAZFUK010000500.1:0-4371 GCA_964522005.1 uncultured Anaerolineales bacterium
GACGAACGCCTTCGCCCACTTCGGACCGCTCCGTCTAACCGAGGATGTCTTACGCCTGCCCGGTCGCCTACGGTTCCAAGGTCAGCGGTTGGTGGCCGTGCAACTCAATCGCTGCCATCCCCATGCGGCAGAGGTAGCACAGGGCCTCCTCCACCTTCTGCAGCACTTCGGCTTGTCCTAGCTCATCTCACCTGGCCTTGTCCCTCAATTGTTAAGGTGCGGTCCTCCTAACAACCGTTCCCAAGAAGAAACCTGCCCAATTTTGCGCAAAAATTGGGTGTCAGGTTTTTAGAAACCTGTCAGGTCTGTGTCTCCTGTCAGGTCTGTGTCTCCTGTCAGGTCAATCGCCTGCACTTGACAACTCTCCCAGGATAGGGTAGAGTCCGTCCCGCACGGGCCTGCCTAGCCTGGGGAGTGTGTATGGGCATCCTCGTTGTCACGCCATTACCGCTCGAGTTTGACGCCTTCGTCGAGGGCTGTGTCGCCCTGGACTGCGGCGTCGAGCGTGGGATGCTTGGACGACTGCCCGTCGCGCGGCTGCCCGACCTGGACATGACCGTGGCGCGGGGCGGCGTCGGCAAGGCGCAGTTCGCCGTCCATACCCAGCATCTCCTGGACACCGCGCCCTGGGACCTGGTGGTCTGCGCCGGGACGGCGGGCGCTGTGGCCCCGGAGGTGGCGGTGGGTGACGTGGTCGTCGGCGCCGTCACCGTCGAGCACGACTACAACAACCGCATGTTCCAGCGGCCCAAGCCCCGCTTCGAGGGCGACGCCTCGACCCTGGCCGCCCTGCGCCACGTCCACCCCGCTCCCAACTCGTTCGCGGTCCACTTCGGCGCGGTCGCCAGCGGCGACGAGGACGTGGTAGACGCGACGCGCCGTGACTGGCTGCGGGAGCAGACGGGCGCGCTGTGTGTCGCCTGGGAGGGCGCGGGGGGCGCGCGGGCGGCTGCCTTCAGCCAGACACCGTTTGTCGAAATTCGTGGCCTGACCGACCAGGCGAATCACCTGGCCGTCGTAGACTTCCAGGCGAACCTCCGCCTGGCGATATGGGTCATCGCCAGCCTGCTCACCGCGTGGCGCAGGAGGGTCCCATGACCCCCATCATTACCATCCTGACTGACTTTGGCATGCAGGACGGCTTCGTCGGCGTCATGAAAGGCGTCATCCTCGGCATCGCGCCGGGAACGAGCATCGTGGACATCAGCCACCTCGTCCCGCCGCAGAACATCGCCGCCGGCGCCTACATCTTCAACGCCTCGGCCCCCTACTTCCCGCCCGGCACGATCCACATCTGCGTCGTGGACCCTGGCGTGGGCACGACGCGGCGCGCCATCGCGGCCCGGCTCGGCTCGCAATTCTACGTTGGGCCGGACAACGGCCTGCTGACTCCGATGCTCCAGCGCGCGCAGCGCGCGGGTGAGTCGGTGGAAGTCGTCCACCTCGACCGGCCTGGCTACTGGCGGTCGGAGATCAGTACGTCCTTCCACGGCCGCGACATCTTCGCGCCCGTCGCCGCTCACCTGGCGCGGGGCGTCGCCCTGACCGACCTGGGCACGCCCATCCACGACCCGGTCCTGCTCGCCATCCCCCTACCCGAACGCACGCCCCACGGCCTGCGCGGCGTCGTCCGCCGCATTGACCACTTCGGCAACCTGGCGACCAACATCACTCAGGAGGACATCGCCGGCCTCGGCGAGTTGAACGTGCGCATCGGCGGGGCCAGGATTCACGGTCTCGTGCGCACCTTTGGCGACCGCCCGCCCGGCCACCTCATCGCCTACATCACCAGCATCGGCAACCTGGCCGTCGCCATGGTCAACGGCAACGCGGCGCAGCGGCTCAACGCCCACGAAGGCGATGTCGTGGAGGTCGAGACGGTAGGGCATGCGTAAGGCGTAATGCGTGGTGCGTATTTCGCAGCAAGGCCGTTCTGGTAATTCTGTTAATCCTGTCGAAATGCCTGGGGGAGTTGCGATGGCGGCGGCGTTACCGCTGGTGATTGAGGACTTAGGCTTCCGCTATGCGTCGCGGACGGAGTGGGCGCTCCAGGGCCTGTCGCTGCGCCTGCGGCCGGGCGAGATGCTGCTCGTCGCCGGGGCCAGCGGCTCCGGCAAGTCCACCCTCCTGCGCTGCATCAACGGTCTCATCCCCCGCAGCTATCGCGGCGAGATGGCCGGCTCGGTGCGGGTCAACGGCGAGGAGGTCCAGACCTACTCGCTGGCGAAGCTGGCCCAGACCGTCGGGACGCTGCTCCAGGACCCGGAGAAGCAGATTCTCGGCGCGCACGTCAAGTCCGAGGTCGCTTTCGGCCTCGAAAACCTGGGGCTGCCCGCCCGTGACATTAGAGCGCGCGTGGCCGAGACGCTGGCGCGGCTGGGCTTGAGCGAACTGCGCGACCGCGAGACGTCCGCCCTGTCCGGCGGCGAGAAGCAGAAGGTGGCGCTGGCCGGGCTGCTGGCGATGCAGCCGTCTATCCTGCTGCTGGACGAGCCGGTGTCATCGCTGGACGCCGCTTCGGCCCGCGAGGCGCTGCTCCTGTTCCGCGCCCTGGCCGACGAGGGCAAGACGGTCGTGCTGGTGGAGCATCGCGTCGAGGATGCCCTAGCCGCCCGACCCGACCGCGTGCTCTACCTCAAGGACGGGCAGGTCCACTACCTGGGCGACCCCGACGGCCTGGCCGATGTCGTGGACTGGCGGCAGGTCAAGCTCCCCACGCCCGCCGTCATCCGCCGCATCCAGGTGCAGGGCGGCCGCGACCTCGCCTCCATACCGCCGGCCGCCCCCGCCCCCGCCTCGCCGCCGCTCGTCGCCTTCGAGAATGTCTCCTTCCACTACGGCGACGGCCCGGACGTGCTGCGAGGCATCAACCTGGAGATTCGGGCCGGCGAGCGGGTGGCCCTGCTCGGCCCCAACGGCGCGGGCAAGAGTACCCTGGTCAAACACGCCATCGGCCTGGTCAAGCCGCGTCGGGGCCGCGTCCTCATCGAGGGGCGCGACACCCGCCACCTGTCCGTGGCGCAGGTAGCGAAGACGGTGGGCTACTGCTTCCAAAGCCCGTCGCACATGCTCTTCGCGCCCACGGTCAACGAGGAACTGGCCTTCGGCCCGCGCAACCTGGGCTATAGTGAGGCCGAGGCCCGGCAGTTCAGCGCCGAGGCGGTGGACATGCTCAAGCTTGGCGGGTTAGAGGACTACTCGCCGCTGTCGCTGTCCTTCGGCCAGCAGAAGCGCGTCACCATTGCCTGTGTCGTCGCCATGCGCTCCAAGATTCTGGCCCTGGACGAGCCGACGGCGGGCCAGGACTTTGGCACTTATATGTCGTTCATGGACAGCCTGACCGGCCTGGGCGGCGACGACATGCACACCGACATCGCCTCCCACTTCGACGTGCTGCTGTTCATCACCCACGACCTTGACCTGGCTATCAGCTATGCGTCGCGGGTCATCCTGCTGGCCGACCATAGCGTCGCTGCCGACGGCCCGCCCCATGAGGTGCTGCGCGACCGCGCCCTGCTCGAAAGGTGCCGCATTGTGCCCACCTCGCTGCTCGAGGAGAACCTGCGCGCCCTGCCCCACACGGGCCGCTTCCTGCGCGTCGAGGCGCTGGCGCAGCTCGTGGGCTAACCCCTCCCCCGTCCCCTCCCCTGTCAAGGGAGGGGTCACGCGGGCGAGGCCACCTCGCCCCTACCTCTCCCCCTTCCTTTATAGGGAAGGTATAGGGAAGGGGGGCGGGGGTTAGGTAACAGAGAAAGGAGGTCCCTGCCAGCTACACACCGGTTTCGACACCCCCGTTAGACTCATGGATGGCCTATCGCCAGCATCCCAAGGAGGAAGCAATGGCAACCACGACCATGCGCTCACAACCGAAAGAGAACCTGTGGGCCTTCGGCACGCGCGAGATTGTCTACTCGGCCATCGGCGCGGCCCTGTACGGCGTGCTGAACTGGGTCTTCAACAACCTGCAACTGCCCGGCACAAACCTCGTCTCGTTCCGACCGCCCGTCGCCATCCCCATCTTCCTGGGCATCGTCTTTGGCCCGCTCGTGGGCTTCTTCACTGGTTTCTTTGGCAACGTCCTGGGCGACCTGCTGTCCGGCTATGGCTTCTTCTGGCACTGGGACGTGGGCAACGGCCTGATGGGCCTCATCCCCGGCCTGCTCCCCTATGTCGGTATCGCCCTGGCCCGCGCCCAGCGCAGTTATCTCGTCGCCGCCGCGGCCGCCGTCGTGGCCTCGCTGGTCGGCATGGCCTTCCCGGCCCTCCTGATTAATCCATTCGTCATGCGTGAGATGGACTTCGGCGCGGCCTTCGCCACGCTGTGGCTGCCGGCCGCCGTGTCCAACGCCATCAACGGCGCCATCCTGGTTC
>CAZFUK010000501.1:0-4370 GCA_964522005.1 uncultured Anaerolineales bacterium
CCGACTCGCGTCTCGGTGCCGTCGAGGCCCTCGGGCGGGTCGCGCACCGGGCCGCAGCTGCCGAAGCCCACCACGCCCATCTCCTGGTCGTCGGCCACGAACACGCCGCGCGCCTGGCCGGGATCGGCGAGCGCGCGCGACCACCAGGCCGACTGGCGGACGTCGGACATCGCCGCGAGCAGCGTATCGGGCAGCAGGCCGGCGTAGGTCGCCTGCCAGGTCTCGACATGAACGCGACCGATGGCGGCCGAGTCGCGCGAGCTGGCACGGCGGATACGGATCATGCTGCCTCCCCTTGGGCGGCTTCCACAGCATTCCCCTCCTCTGGCGCCGCGCCCGCCTGGTGTTGGGGCGCCATTTGCGTGGGCCTGGCCGAATCTGTTTTCTGGGGTGGGGTATTTTGCGGGGTCGGGGGCGCGCCCGCGACAATCATCACGACAGCCAGACATACGAACGCAAAGAGACGACGCATGGGGGGAGCTTACCTCTTCCTTGGGTGCACGCGCCGCGTCACCATTGGCGCGACAGCGCAGCGCGATGGCCCGGCCCAGACCAGGCCAATGTATATTGTACGGCATGTGGATTACGACTAACCTTACGACTACTACACCAGCCCCCGCTAAAGCTGCTTCCCAGGCCTTGCACTACATCCAACAAACGTCTATCTAGCGTAGTTTAACGGGTAGGTTTTACGCCCACCATTAGTAGGAATAGCAAAGTGCGTGCTAGCTTACACGGGTAGATGACATGAAACCCGCAAGCGGACCACATTGCACCTACGCGCAGCCTACATGCCTACAGGCGTTGTATTATCCATACGCCTCGGTCTCTCGTGGGCTTACATAGGTCAGGGCCAGGTCTTCAATTGGAGACCTGGCCCTGGCGGGTTGGGTAAGGGGGAGCGGTTGACAGCCGGCGCTAGCCCTGCCAGCGCAGGACCGGCTTACGCGCGGCGGCTACGTCGTCGGGCCGACTGATGGGCGTCGTGTGGGGCGCCTCCTTGACCAGGTCGGGCGTCTCCTCGGCCTCGCGGGCGATGCGCTTCATGGTCGCCACAAAGTGGTCCAGCGTCTCGCGCGTCTCGGTCTCGGTCGGCTCGACCATCAGAGCTTCCTCGACGATGAGCGGGAAGTAGACGGTCGGCGGATGGATGCCGTGGTCAATCAGGCGCTTGGCGATGTCGAGGGTGCGCACGCCGTGGCGGGCCTGGCGGCGGCCGGAGAAGACGGCCTCGTGCTTGCAGACGCGGTCGTAGGGCAGGTCGTAGACGTCGGCCAGGTTGACGCGAATGTAGTTGGCGTTGAGGACGGCGTTCTCGCTCACCTCACGCACGCCCGCCGCGCCCATGCTGCGCAGGTAGCTGTAGCCGCGCACGGCGTTGCCAAAGTTGCCGTAGAAGGCGCGCACCCGCCCGATGCTCTGCGGGCGGTCGTAGTCCAGGTAGTACTCGGGGCCGGCCGAACCGTCGCGCTTGGCGACGAGGGGCGCGGGCAGGAAGGGCGCCAGGGTGTCGCACACGGCCGTGCCGCCCGCCCCCGGTCCGCCACCGCCGTGGGGCACGGTGAAGGTCTTGTGCAGGTTGTAGTGCAGCACGTCGCAGCCCAGGTCACCCGGCCGGGCGATGCCCAGCACGGCATTCATGTTCGCGCCGTCGCAGTAGACGAAGCCACCGCGCTCGTGGACGAGGGCGGTTACATCCAGGATGCGCTCCTCGAACAGGCCGAGCGTGTTCGGGTTGGTGAGCATGATGGCCGCGACGGTGTCGTCCATCTCGCGCTCCAGCACCGCGTAGTCGAGGTTGCCCCGGCTGTCGGTGGGGATGTGCGTCACGCTGCAGCCGCACATGGCCGCGGTGGCGGGGTTGGTGCCGTGGGCCGAGTCGGGCACGAGTACGCGCGTGCGCTGGGTGTCACCCCGCGCGCGGTGGTAGCCCATGATGACCAGGAGGCCGGTCAGTTCACCGTGGGCGCCGGCCGACGGCTGGAGGGTGACGTTGGGCAGGCCGGCGATCTCGCCCAGCATGTATTGCAGGTTGTAGAGCATCTCCAGCGCGCCCTGGGCGGTGGCGGCGGGCTGGTAGGGATGGATCTGGGTGAAGCCCGTCAGGCCGGCGGCCCAGTCGTTGACCTGGGGGTTGTACTTCATGGTGCAGGACCCCAGCGGATAGAAGTGGGTGTCCACACTGAAGTTGAGTTGGGACAGGCGGGTGAAGTGGCGCACAACCTGGACCTCGCTCACGTCGGGCAGCGGCAGGTCGGCGCGCCGCAGCGCCTCGGGCAACTCGGCGGCGGGCACGTCCAGGTCGGCGGGCAGGCGGCCCGCGTCGTGGCCCGGCGTGCTCATCTCAAAGAGAAGCGGCTCAATGATCTTCTCGGTTGTTGTTTCATGGGTTAGCATTCAGGTCTCCTGGTTTGCCTTTATGACGCCGGCTGGCGGTAGTCGGTCAGTAAATGGTCCACCCACCGCGCCTCGTCCTCGGTCAACGGCGGTGGCGGCGGCGGCTGGCTGTAGTCGAGGCGTTGCGCGTAAGCGCCGCGCTCGTACACCTCGGTCAGAATGACGTTGACATCCAGCGGTATATCCGGGTCTGGTTCTTGGAGTGGTACAGGTAAGACTGGCAGTCGTTCGGCCAACTGCACGGGCCACACCCCGACGCGGGGCCGCTCATCCACGCGGCTCAAGACCATGTAGTAGGGCGCCTGGGGCACTGGCTTGGCCAGTGGGGGGCGTTCCCCACCTCGTAGGAGATCGAATTCGAGCAGATGAGCGTCTGAGACGAGAATGGTCTGCCGTTTAGCCAGGTACTCGTCCCGCCCTCGGCCACCTGGTCGTTTGTTACTGGGCGACAGGATTTCGATGGCTGTGACCAGTTCTTCCGTCGCGCTGGCATGAATCTCAATCCGATACAGTTGGACCGGCGCCTCGACCTCGACCTCGCTCTCGACCGGGGCGGCGGTGATGGCAGGCTCTAGAACCGCCACCGCGCCCCGCGTCGGGTAGGGTTGTATGACCGAGACATCCGGCCGGCGTCCCTTCGGCCGCCCCACCGTGATCATCTCGTAGACGATGAACGGCTCAAGCGCCGCGAAGTAACGGGGCTGAATGCGACGATTCAGGTAGGCCGTGATCTCGGCCGCCAGCAAGTTATGGAACCCAAACCACAAGGCTGGATTTTCGAGATAGGGGTCCATGCCCGGAAACGGCGACGGCATACGGGTGTTATCCCTGGAGCGCGCCGACCAGACGGTCAATCTGGGCGCGTGAGTTCATCTCGGTTACGGCCAGCAGGGCGGTGTTCGCCAGCTCCGGATAGGTCTGGCCCAGGTCGTAGCCGCCCAGAATCTTGTGGCCCAGCAGCCGCTGGTTGACCTCGGCCACCGGGCCGGGCATCCGCACGGCGAACTCCTTGAAGAAGGGGCCGTCGAAGGGCAGGCTGTAGCCGGGCAGCTTGGCGATTTCGGCCGCCGCGTAGTGGGCGCGGTGGTAGCTCAACTCCGCCGCCCGCGTCAGCCCGGTCTTGCCCATGGAGGCGAGGTAGACCGTGGCGGCCAGGGCGACGAGGGCCTCGTTGGTGCAGATGTTGGAGGTCGCCTTCTCGCGGCGGATGTGCTGCTCGCGGGCCTGGAGCGTCATGACAAAGGCGCGCCGGCCGTCATGGTCGGTGGTCTGGCCGATGACGCGGCCCGGCAACTGGCGCACGTGCTTCATCTGGGTGGCGAAGAGGCCCAGGTAGGGGCCGCCGAAGTAGGGGGGCAGGCTGATGGACTGGCCTTCGCCCACGACAATGTCCACGTCGAACTCGCCCGGCGCGCGGAGCAGGCCCAGGGCGATGGGGTCGGCGCTGACGACAACCAGCGCGCCCGCCTTGTGGGCGATGTCTACAATGGGCGCCAGGTCTTCGACCACGCCGAAGAAGTTGGGGTACTGGACGGCGACACACGCCGCCCCCTCCACGGTCCGCCGCAGCGCGTCCAGGTCCAGCCGGCCCGACTCGGCGTAGGGCACCGTCTCGATGGGCATGTTCAGGCTCTGGGTATAGGTCCCCACGACCTCACGGTACTCCGGGTGGACCGTCTGCGCCAGGACAATCTTGTCGCGACGGGTGATGCGGGCGGCCATGAGGGCGGCCTCGGCCAGCGCGGTCGAGCCGTCGTACATGGAGGCATTGGTCACCTCCATGCCCGTCAACTGGCAGATCATGGTCTGGTACTCGTAGATGGCCGTCAGCGTGCCCTGGCTGACTTCGGGCTGGTATGGCGTGTAGGCGGTGTAGAACTCACCGCGCATGATGAGATGGTTGACCACGGGCGGGATGTAGTGGTTGTAGGCGCCCGCGCCCAGGAAGCAGGCGTACTCGGCCAGGTTGAGGT
>CAZFUK010000502.1:0-4353 GCA_964522005.1 uncultured Anaerolineales bacterium
CAGCTTGTGGCCCACCATATTCTCGGTGACGTAGACCGGGATATGCTTGTTGCCGTTGTGGACGCTGATCGTGTGGCCCACCATCTGCGGGAAGACGGTCGAGGCGCGCGACCAGGTGCGCAGCACGCGCTTCTCACCACGCTGGTTCATCTCCTCGATGCGGCGCAACAGCTTCGGGGCGACAAACGGCCCCTTCTTGAGTGACCGACTCATGTAAACTCCTCAATGCTACGTGATGCGTGATGCGTATTTCGTATGGGCATACGGATTACGCATCACGCACTACGACTTACTTCTTCCGCTTCGCGACGCGGCGGCGAACGATGAACTGATCAGTGTACTTGCGAACGCGGGTGCGCAGACCCATGGCGGGCCGGCCCCACGGCGTCTTCGGACTCTTTAGACCGACCGGCGCCTTCCCCTCACCACCACCGTGCGGGTGGTCGCGCGGGGTCATGGCCGAACCACGCACCGTGGGACGCTTGCCCATGTGGCGCACGCGGCCGGCCTTGCCGATCTTCACGTTGCCCCAGTCCACATTCCCGACCTGGCCGATGGTCGCCTGGCAGTTGACATGCACGCGGCGCATCTCGCCCGAGGGCAGACGCACCGTCGCGTAGTCGCCTTCCTTCGCCATCAACTGGGCCGAAGCGCCCGCCGAGCGCGCCATCTGACCCCCGCGCCCCGGCTCCAACTCAATGTTGTGCACCTGCGTACCGACGGGAATAGAGCGCAGCGGCAGGCTGTTGCCCAGCTTGGCCTCGACATCAGCGCCGTTGTGAATCGCGTCACCGACCTTCAGGCCGAGCGGGGCGATGATGTAGCGCTTCTCGCCGTCGGCGTACTGGAGCAGGGCGATGCGCGCCGTGCGGTTGGGGTCGTACTCGATGGACTCGACCTTCGCCGCCACGCCGACCTTGTCACGCTTGAAGTCAATGATGCGGTACAGCTTGCGGTTGCCGCCACCCTGGTGGCGGACGGTGACCTTGCCGCGCGCGTTGCGGCCCGCGTGCTTCTTGAGCACTTCGACCAGCGTGCGCTCCGGCTCGATACGCGTAATATCGTCAAAGTTCTGGCTGGTCATGCCACGCCGCCCGGGCGACGTCGGCTTGAATATCTTGATGGGCATGGTTCTCTCTCGCTATGCCTGCGGCTCCGTGGAGCCGCTTTGCAGCGTCTGGTGTCTCTAATTTGGATAGAGACATGGGGTAGAGACGTGACATGTCACGTCTCTACTGTGGCGCGTTAGCCTTCAAACACTTCGATGGTCTGCCCTGGGGCGAGCGTCACAATCGCCTTCTTCCAGGGGGGCGTCGTGGTGACGCGGCGGCCGAAGCGGCGGGTCTTGCCCGGCATCCGCATCACGTTGACCTGGAGCACGTTGACGCCGAAGCGCCGCTCGACGGCTTCCTTCACCATCATCTTGTTGGCGTCCATCGCCACCTCAAAGGCATACTGACTCTTCTCAGCCATCAGCGTGCCCTTCTCGGTGATAATGGGGCGTCGCAACACTTCATAGATGTGCATGTCGCCCTCTCCTTACGCGTCGTCTGACGTGTCGGCCAGGGCCGCCGCGCTAAAATAGTGCGTCTCAATCTGCTCGACAGCGGTGACGGGCATGAGCAGCACGTCGTAGCCGAGCAGGTCGCGCACGTTCAGGTAGTCGTGCCGCAGCGTCTTGACGCGGGCCAGGTTGCGCGCTGAGCGCACAACGTTGTCGCTGGTGTTCGCGGCGGGCACGACGATGAGCGTACTGCGGTCGTTCGCCAGCCGCTTGATCAGCCCGGCCACTTCCTTCGTCTTCGGCGCGGTCAGCGCCAGCCCGTCCACCAGCACCAGCTGGCCGCTCTGCGCCTTGACCGACAGGGCCGACTTCAACGCCAGGCGGCGCATCTTCTTGGGCATCGCCTGCTCGTAGCTGCGCGGGCGAGGACCGAAGACGATACCACCCTTGCGCCAGTGGGGCGCGCGCTTCTCGCCCTGGCGGGCGCGGCCCGTGCCCTTCTGCCGCCACATCTTGGTGCCCGAGCCGGACACCTCGGCTCGGGTCTTGGTCTTGACCGTGCCGAGCCGCGCGTTCGCCAGTTGGCGCAGCAGCGCCTGGTGCATCACGGCGCGGTTTGGCTCGATGTTGAAGATATCATCGCGCAGGTCAGCGACACCGACCTGAGCGCCTTCGACATTAATAATAGGAACCTGCATTGTCTTACCTCCCCTTCACGGCCTGCTTGATTAGCAGCAGGCCATTCTTGGCGCCGGGGACCGCGCCCCTGACCAGGAGCAGGTTCCGCTCGGGGTCCACCTGCACGATTTCCAAATTCTGCACCGTCACCTGCTCGTCACCCAGGTGGCCCGCCATGCGTAGCCCCTTGAAGACGCGGCCCGGCGTGGTGCCGGAGCCAATCGAGCCAGGGGAGCGCTGGCGGTCCGACTGACCGTGCGTCTTAGGACCACCGTGGAAGTGGTGGCGCTTCATGCCGCCGGCGAAGCCCTTACCCTTCGACTGCCCCGTCACATCCACGATCTCACCCACCGCGAACACGCTCGCGTCGAGCTTCTGGCCGACTTCGTAGGCCGTGCCGTCGCCCTCGGTGCGAAACTCGCGCAGGTGGCGCAGGAAGGGCAGTTCCTTCGGCTTGTCCTTGGGCCCCTTCAGGTGGCCGCGCTCCGCCTTGGTCAGCTTGCGGTCGGCCTTCTTCGGGTCCACTTCCGCGAACCCCAACTGGACCGAGGTGTAGCCGTCGCGGCGCTCCGTCTTGACCTGGGTCACCCAGCACGGGCCGGCCTCGATGACCGTGACGGGCACGATCTCGCCCCGCTCCGTGAAGATCTGGGTCATCCCCACCTTCTTACCGATAATACTTTTCATGGACTGTCTCTCCTAGTGGTTCCCGCCCGCAGGCCAGGAACATAGGGCGCCCGGTGCGATTGACGATTGTAGATTAACGATTGACGATTAAGCCTTAATCGTCAATCATCAATCGTTAATCGTCAATCCCTACAGCTTAATCTCGATGTCAACGCCGGCCGGCAGGTTCAGCTTCTGCAGGGCGTCGAGGGTCTTCCCCGTGGGCTCGAGAATATCAACCAGGCGCTTGTGGGTTCGAATTTCAAACTGCTCGCGCGAGTCCTTGTCAATGAAGGTACTGCGCATCACGGTAAACTTCTCAATCTTGGTGGGCAGCGGAACCGGACCAATGACGGTCGCGCCCGTGCGCTCGGCCTCGTCCACGATCTTGCGCGCCGACTGGTCGAGGACGCGGTGATCATAGCCCTTGAGGCGGATGCGAACTTTGACTCGTGCCATGCTTCCCTCTCAATTGACGATTTACGATTGACGATTTTGGATTGGAAGCCCAATATCAATCGTCAATCGCAAATCGTCATTCGTCAATTAGCTGAGGATCTTGGTGATGACACCGGCGCCGACGGTGCGCCCACCCTCTCGAATGGCAAACCGCGACCCCTGCTCCAACGCTACCGGGTGGATTAGCTCCACCGAGAGGTTCACGTTGTCCCCAGGCATCACCATCTCCACCCCTTCGGGTAGCTGGCACGTCCCCGTGATGTCCATCGTCCGAATGTAGAACTGCGGCCGATAGCCGTTGAAGAACGGCGTGTGCCGTCCCCCCTCTTCCTTCTTCAGCACCACCACTTCGCCCTGGAACTTCGTCTGCGGCTTGATGCTGCCTGGCTTGGCTACCACCTGCCCCCGCTCCACGTCCGTCCGCTCGATGCCTCGCAGCAGCAGCCCGATGTTGTCCCCGGCCTGCCCCTGGTCCAGCAGCTTGCGGAACATCTCCACTCCCGTCACCACCGTGCTCCGCGTCTGCTCGCGGATGCCCACGATCTCCACCGTCTCCCCCACCTTCACCACGCCACGCTCCACACGGCCTGTCACCACCGTCCCGCGTCCCTTGATCGAGAACACGTCCTCGACCGGCATCAGGAACGGCTTGTCCACCGCGCGCTCCGGCTGCGGGATGTAGGCGTCCACCGCGTTCATCAGCTCCCAGATCGGCGCGTACTCCGGCGCGTTCGGGTCCTTCGACGTGCACTCCAACGCCGCCAACGCGCTGCCTCGGATGATCGGAATGTCGTCCCCCGGGAAGCCGTAGCGGCTGAGGAGTTCGCGCAACTCCAACTCCACCAGTTCCAGCAGTTCGGGGTCGTCCATCATGTCCACCTTGTTGAGGAAGACAACCATGGCCGGCACCTCGACCTGGCGGGCGAGCAGGATGTGCTCGCGGGTCTGGGGCATGGGGCCGTCGGGCGCGCTGACGACGAGGATGGCGCCGTCCATCTGCGCGGCGCCGGTGATCATGTTCTTGATGTAGTCGGCGTGGCCCGGGC
>CAZFUK010000503.1:0-4350 GCA_964522005.1 uncultured Anaerolineales bacterium
AACAGGTTGTTGAGCGGCTGGCTCTGGCCCAGGGCGAGGCCGGCCGGCACGGCCAACGCGACGGACAGGACGAGCGCGGCCACGACCCGCCCCGTACTGACCAGGAAGTGGCAGCCGAGGGAGTGCGGCGGCGTCGTGCAGCGCGGGTCGCGGGTCAGCAGGCGGCCAAAGGTTTGGAGCACATCCCACGGCGCGGGCAGGATGTCGCGCTGCAAGAGCATCGCGGCCACCTGCCACAGGGCGAGCGTCGCCAGCGTGGCGAGCAGGAGGTTACGCGGGCGCATGACTCGCCTCCCGGCCCAGCGCGGCCCGCACCTCCACCGTCTTCGCCAGGAACTCGGGCATGCTCCGATAGCCGGGCGTCCCCATCAGCGGGTTGGCGATGAGGTGGGGCGCCTGGTTAGGCGGCGCGCCCAGCACCAGGACCGGGTTGCCCAGGTAGACCGCCTCCTCGATGTTGTGGGTCACCAGCACCTGGGTCACACCCGTCTCGGCTCGCAGGTCGCGCGTCAGCCGCTGCATGTCCTCCCGCGTCAGGGCGTCCAGCGCCGAGAACGGCTCGTCCATGAGCAGCACGTCCGGCTCCATGACCAGGGTACGCGCGAGGGCCGCGCGTTGGCGTTGGCCGCCCGACAGTTGCCCCGGATACTTGCGGCGCAGGTCGGCCAGGCCGACGCGCTCCAGCCAGTACTCGGCCCGCTCGGCGGGGATCTGGCCGCCGGGGAGTTGGCCGTAGAACCGCTGGATGCGCAGGCCGAGCAGCGTATTCTCCCACACCGTCGCCCACGGCAGCAGGCCGTAGTCTTGGAGGACCAGCCCGGTCTTGCCGCGCTGGTCCTTGCGCGGGACGGGCGAGCCATCCACCAGCACCTGCCCGGCGTTGGGGCGGCGCAGACCGGCGACCAGGTAAAGCAGCGTGCTCTTGCCGCACCCCGACGGGCCGATGACCGCCCACGCCTGGCCGCGCTCGATGCGCAGCGAGAAGTGGTCGAAGACCGGCGCTTGACCCGCGTAGCCGAAGGTGAGATCGGTGATCTGAATCATGGGTGCGTGATGCGTGATGCGTGATGCATGATGCGCATTTCGTAGTGCGTATTTCGTATCTCAGACAAGAAAATACGAAATACGCATTACGAACTAGGAGCTATTTGACGAAGCTCGTGTCCACGGAGGCCGCGTAGCTCACCGGCCCCTTGACGATGCCCTTCTCCGCCGCCCAGTCGGACACGTCCTTGAACTCGGCCTCGGTCGTGACGCTCGGCTCGGGGAACTGCGGGATGGGGAACGACTCCTTGAGCTGGTCGGGCACGCGGCCCTTGTCAATGAGCAGGCTGCGGTAGGCCGGGCCGTTGGTCCGCAGCTCGTTCACCGCCTTGTCGTAGGCTTGCAGGAAGCGGCGCACGGCGTCGGTGTTCTGGCGCAGGTACGGCTCGCGGAAGACGAGGACACTCTGGCCCAACTCCGGGTACTTGGTGTCGTCCACGATGACCCGTGCGCCCTGGAGCATGGTCAGTGAGGCCAGCGGGTCGGGCAGGACGCTCGCTTTAAGCTGGTTCTGGGCCATGAGTTGGGCGCGCTGGACGATGTTGGGGATGGCCTGGGTCTTGATGTCGCTCTTGGCTAACCCCTCGCGCTGGAGCACTCGGTCGGTCCAGTAGGCGATGACCGAGTTGTCGGAGATGCCGATCTCGACGCCCTTCAAGTCCTTGACCGCGTTGATCCCGCTGTCCTTGGCGGCTAGCAGGCGGAACTGGGGCGCGTTGGGGAAGGCCACGCGGGCCTTGCGCACGACTTTGAGGCGCGGCTGCTCGGCGTTGAACAGGACGACATTGACCAGGTCGGTCAGCGCGCCGTCCACCTGCCCGCCCTGCATCACCTGGTCGCGCTCGGCGGCGCTGGCGACGGGAATCAGTTGGACGTCGAGGTTTGCCTCCTTATAATACCCCTTCTGCTCGGCGACGTAGATCGCCAGGACATCGGTGATGGGCAGCACGGCGATGCGCATGCTGACGGGCGCTTGCCCGACCGAGGGGGCCGTAGTGGCACGGGTATCCGGGGCGGTCGGGGCCTGGCCGACACCGCCGGCGGGCGATGAGGGGGCCTTGCTGGCGGCGGTGGGTTGGGCGGTCGGCGCGGCCGGGGTGGCCGCCGAGCCGCTGCAGCCGGTGACGGCGAGAGCTAACACTAACAGAAGAAGCACAACACGCATGGTGTTGACGTTCCTTTCGTTCTAAATTTCGTAAACGTTCCTCTATATTCTACCCGCTTTTGGGCCCCGTGCAATCTTAGAGTACGGTCGAGAAGACCTGACAGTTTTTGCAAACCTGGCAGGTCTCGACGGGGTCACCATGGCGCAGATATGGAGTGTGCAGACCTGTCAGGTCTCAGCAGTAATGCGTAGCAAAAAGGGGGCCGCGACGGTAACCTTTTAGCGTCAGGTGGCAACCAGTAAGTGAGGGCCAGGCATGAACGACGAGGCGTGGGTGGCCGCCAGTCTGGGGGGTGACAAGACCGCGTTTGGCGCGCTCATGGACCGCCACTGGGCGCGGGTCGTCGCGCTCGTCCGCCGGCTGCTCGGCGCAGGTCAGGAGGCCGAGGACATCGCCCAGGAAGCCTTCCTGACCGCCTACCTGGACCTGCGCCGACTCCAGCAGCCCGCGCAGTTTGGCGCCTGGGTGTGCGGCATCGCCCTTAACCTGGCGCGCATGCGCCGCCGCCAACGGGATTATGCCTGGACCTCCCTGGACGATCTGGTCGGCGGGCGGGTCATCCCAAAGGGCCTGCGCTGGCAGGCCGACGAGCCGACGATAGACCAGGTGTTGGAGGCCATCGAACTGGTCCACTTACTCCAGGCCGCCCTGTCCCTCATTCCACAGGCTCAGCGTGCCGTCGTCCTCATGCACTACGTCGAGGGGCTGACGTGCCAGGAGATCGCCGCCCTGCTGGGCGAGGCGGTCGGCACGGTGCGCGTCCGTCTCCACCGCGCCCGCGAGCGCCTGCGCGCCGAACTGATCCGCCAATCCGATTCCCCTCTCCCTCTGCGAGAGGGGGCGGGGGTGAGGGTCTTGGAGCGTTCGCAAACAACACAACCCCACCCGGAGGTAACTCCCATGCTCGAAGTCACGCTGGAAGATGTGATGGTCCTGGTGCGGACCGACACCCCCGAGGGCGAGCCGCCGCAGTTGGTCAACCCCCTGCGCATCGCGCGGCTCAAGGAAAAGGCGGGCCAGCGCGTGCTGCCCATCTGGATAGGTGTCTTTGAGGGCGACTCCCTGGCCCTGCACCTATCCGGCCAGTCTATTCCGCGCCCCATGACCTACTCTCTGGTGGCGCGCTTGCTCGACCTGACGGGCGCGACGGTAGAGCGGGTCGCCATTGGGGCGTTGCGCGAGGAGACCTACTACGCGACCATCTATGTCAAAGTCGGTGAGACGACGCACGAGGTGGATGCCCGCCCCAGCGATGCTCTCAACCTGGCCCTGCGCGTCGGCGCGCCCATCCTGGTCGCCGAGGAGGTCATGGACAAGGCCAGCCGCGCGCCGGGCGACATGCAAAGCCACCTCCAGAGTCAAACTGCGCGTGGTTTTCCCGAGGGCGCTGAACCGCCTCCAGCCGAGTGGCGCTCCCTAACCAGCCTCCCCCTCTTCAAGGCTTAGCCCCGTCGAACCTCCGCCCTTGCTCCCCCGCTCGACTCCGCGTATCATTCAGGCATCGACACGCTTGACCCGTCCCTGACCCGCCTGGGCCTGGGACGGGTCCCTGGGGCGGAGGAAACCGTGGAACGCGCCCGTCTCTATGTCACCATCTCCCCCGACCTCGGCGCGGAGCGCGAAGTCATTGGCCGCGCCGTGGCAGGCCTACCTGTGGATGTCGGCTGGGAAGTCGGCTACACACCTGGCCCGCACGACCCGCCGGGCGAGCCGGCTGCCGCCGTCCAGGCCGACGTGTACATCCTGGCCCTGGGCGAGGACATCCGCGCGCCGATGGGCGTCGAGTGGAGCCTGGTGCAGCGCGCCGGCCGCCGGCCGCTCGCCTTTCTCAAGGAGGTGACGCACACCCCGGCTGCCCAGGAATTCCTGAAGACGGCGGCCGTGGAGTGGACCGCCTACCGCGCCGCCCCTGAACTCGCCGCTCGCGTGCAACTCGCGCTGGCCCAGGCCATCCTCGACCGCGCCGGTCAGTACAGCCTTTCGACCCCGGAGTGGACCACGCTCCAGGAGTTGGTCAAGACGCTGCGCGAGGAGCCGGCGGGCGAGGCCCGGGACGAGCGGAGCGGCGCGGGCCAGGGCGGCTTAATCTACGCCCCCGGCCGCGTGGCCGGGCGGGGCGGGGTGCTACTGGGGGACGGAG
>CAZFUK010000504.1:0-4342 GCA_964522005.1 uncultured Anaerolineales bacterium
ATGGGGGCCTCCACGAGGCGTTCCTACGCTAGTGGGCAGCCAGGCAACAGTTGCCGAGAAGGGTGGACAAGGGTGAAAAGAGGCATATAATAGCCCTCACTGAGCCAATTTTGCGGGAATACTCAAAGAGGCGGGAGGGGCGGTGAGCATAGACCTCACGTTCGGCCATTGGCTCAAACGGCGGCGGCGTGGCCTCGGCCTCACCCAGGTCCAGCTAGGGGCGTTAGTTGGATATGCCCCCGAGACGATCCGCAAGGTGGAGGCCGACGAGAAGCGGCCTTCCAAGCAGCTCGCGGCGAGACTCGCGGAAGGGGTGGGTATCGCGCCCGAGGACCGAGCGGCCTTCATTCGCTTTGCGCGAGATGAGCCACGCGGCGATGACTTTCGTGTGTCCACTCAGACGGCGGCCTTGCCAGCCCAGGAGCGGCGGCTGCCCCTCGCCACCTTGCCCCTCCCCCTCACTTCGCTCGTTGGACGCGCCGCCGATGTGGCGGCGGTGGGTAAGCTACTGCGCGAACCCGATCGGCGGCTGGTCACGCTGACCGGCCCAGGCGGGGTAGGGAAAACGCGGGTTGCCATCCAGGTCGCCCAGGAACTCCGCGCTGACTTCGACGGCGATATTGTCTTTATCGGCCTGGCCTCCATCCGCGACCCCGATCTGCTCATCTCGGCTGTGGCTCGCGCGCTGGGTGTCCAGGAGACCAGGGGACGGACGCTGTTCGAGAGTGTCCGCGACACGCTACGCGACAGGCGGCTGCTGCTGGTGCTCGACAACTTCGAGCACATCGTGGCGGGCGCTACCCAGGTCGCTGACCTGCTTGGCGCCTGTCCGAAGGTGGTAGCCCTGGTGACAAGCCGAACAACCCTGGCTTTGCGGGGTGAGCAGGAGTTCCCCATTCGGCCTCTGGCAGTCCCCCCGGCTCCCGGGTCGGCTGAAGAGACGCTCCCGCTTGACCCGACATCGCTCCTGCAGCGGATGTCAAGCATCAGCCATGACGTCTCGTCCGTTCTGCGCTATCCGGCCGTCGAACTCTTCATCCAGCGCGCCCAGGACGTCAAGCCCGATTTCCACATCACCCAGGAGAACGCGGCGACGGTGGCGGAGATCTGCCAGCGTCTCGATGGCTTGCCGTTGGCGATTGAGCTGGCGGCCGCGCGTATCCGGCTGCTCACGCCCCAGGCCATGCTCGCCCGGCTGGAACCGCGCTTAAGGTTCCTGACGGCAGGCAAGCGCGACCTCCCGGAGCGTCAGCAGACCCTGCGACAGACGCTGGAGTGGAGCCACGAGCTGCTGGAGGTAGGCGAGAAAGCCTTGCTACGGCGGCTGGCGGTCTTCATTGGTGGCTGCACGTTGGAAGCCGTAGAGGCGGTGTGCGTGCCGCAGGGTGACCTGGCGGTTGACGTTCTGAGCGGGCTGGAAGCCTTGATTGGTAAGAGTTGGCTGGAGGAGAGAGAGGACCTGGGCGGCGCTCCCCGCTTCACCATGTTAGAGATGGTCCACGAGTATGCGCTGGAGCGGCTGGAAGAGAGTGGCGAGGCCGACGCTATCCGCCAGCGTCACCTGGAGTATTATCTCGGCCTGGCCGAAGAGGCGGAGCCGCAACTGAAAGGGAACCAGCAAGTCGAATGGCTCAACCGCCTGGAAGCGGAGCATTCCAACTTCCGCGCCGCTCTAAGTTGGGGCTTGGAGCGCCGCCAGCAGGAGAGGACGCTTCGCCTGGCGGGCGCCCTGGGCCGCTTCTGGGCCAGTCGAGGCTACTTGGATGAAGGGCGGCGCTGGCTGGCGGAGGTACTTGCCCAGGCGCATGGCACGCCGCCCGCCGCACAGGCCAAGGCGCTGCACGAGGCGGGTGTGCTGGCCTGGAGCCAGAGCGACTACGGCGCGGCGCATGCGTACCACTCAGCCAGCCTGAAGCTCCGTCAGGCGATGGGCGACCGCGAAGGCATGGCGGGGGCCCTCAACAACCTGGGCTACATCGCCTATTTCCAGCGCCAGTACGAGGCGGCTCGCGCCTATCACGAAGAGAGCCTGGCTCTGTATCAGGCGCTAGACCATGGGCTGGGGGTAGCGGCGACCCTCAACAACCTGGGCACCGTGGCCCATGCGCTGAACGACTATCCACGCGCCCAGGCGCTGTACGCCGAGAGCCTGAAGCGCTGGCAGGCCAGCGGGCCGTCCCGACACATTATGATGGCCCAGTTGCTGACCAATCTGGGCAATGTAGCCTTCGCCCAGCAGCAGTTCGCCAGCGCGCGCGACTTCTATGAGCAGGCTTTGGTGGTCTCGCGGGAACTGGGCAACAAGCGGAACCTGGCTGTCACCTACCACAATCTGGGCTGGGTCGCCTACGCCGAACACGACTATGGCGCGGCCTACGCCGCCTACCACGCCGGGTTACGTCTGTATCACGAACTGGGCGATCGTCGCGGGCTAGGGACGTGCCTGGGCGGCCTAGCGATTGTCGCGGCGGCGGATGGTGACATGGAACAGGCCGCCCGACTGAGTGGCGCGGCCGATGCTCTCTTTGAGACGGTAGGCGCTGGCTTCGTGCCGGCCGATCAAGCCGTCTACGCGAGTTCCGTCGCCGCAATTCGTGACCACCTGGGCCAGTCGTTGTTCGACCTGCTGCGGCGCCTGGCGCGCGAAGTCCCCATCGAGCAGTTCATCGAGGACGCGGCGCTCAGCCATCCTGCTCGCTCATCGGGCAGGGCGCGCGACGGCGCTGTGTAGTCGCCTGTGTTGGCCTACCCCCTTCTGGTCATTACGCAAGGAGAGCCTCATGCCGCCGATTGATCTCGAAAACCATATCCGCGACTATATGAATCTCGCCTGGCCTGGGTCAGTTGAAAGTCCTCCCCCGCCGCGTCGGGACGATCCCCCGCCTGACGACGTCACAGATCTCTTCGCAGCGGAAGTCAGTCACTGCACGCCGCCGGGCCGGCTGGGTCGTTTCCCGCGCAAGAAGACCGCGATTCCGGGGTTTCTCGATCTGATGCACAAAGAGCGCACCAACATTCACTTCGAGTACACCTTCAGTCAACGGTCTTATCCTGGCCCTGAACAAGTGATTAGTATTGACTGGACGGGTCACTATACCCCTGACCCTCCCCTTAACCATACCCCGCATGAGCCAGAGCCATCATGGCACGGGACAACGACGTTCCGCTTCGATGACGACGGCAAGATAGAACGGCGGTGGTGGGAGGGCCAGGATATACCGGGTAGGCGCACTACACCCGATCCCGGCGTCAGCGACGTGCCTTGATGAGCCGTCCGACAGGGCAAAGCAGGTTCCAGGAACGCCAAACGAGAGAGGCCGGGGAATCCCCGGCCTCTCTCGTCATGTCTACTGCCCCACCGCCGCCAGCACCTGCTCACCGTGGCCCTGCGGCTTGACATTCTCGAAAACCTGCCGGACCTTGCCGTCGGGGCCGATGAGGTAGGTCGTCCGTAGCGTGCCTGTGTACGTCTTGCCCATGAAGGATTTCTCCCCCCACGTGCCGTACTGGTCGTGAACGGCGTGGTCAGGGTCGGAGAGGAGGGTAAAGGGGAGGTCTTGCTTCCGCTTGAATTTGGCCTGGGCCTTGACATCGTCGGTGCTCACACCGAGCACCACCGCGCCCTTGTCCGTCAGACGGTCGTACGTCTCACGGAACGAGAGCGCCTCGACCGTTCAGCCAGGGGTGTCGGCGCGAGGGAAGAAGTACAGGACGACGGTCTTGCCGGCCAGACCCGACAGCTTGAGCGGCGTGCCCTCGTCGGTCAGCAACTCAAAGTCAGGCGCGGTGTCACCTGGGTGTAACATAGGGGTCTCCTTGTGGGGTGAGAGCGCTTCATAGCCCTACTGACTGGTGTCTTTCGGCCTCTCCTTTCTTACACGCGGTCCCATTTGTTCGAGCCGCGTAATTTTTCCGCGCGCCCAGGCGTACATATAGAGTAAGCCATCGCCCGTTCGACTGCGCCCTGATGCGCCTAGAAACAAGATGACGTGTTGATGCCCCCCCTCCATCACCGTCGCCTGGCCGTCCCCCTGGCCGTCCTCGCCCTCCTCCTGCTCCTCCACCCCGCCACGGCGGACAGCCTCTCCCCTAACGAGCAAAAAGTAGTTGACCTGGTGAACCAGCAGCGGGCAGCCACCGGCTTGCCGCCCGTGCGGGTGGACTGGCGGCTGGTCAACGCTGCCCGCGCCCACAATCAACTCATGGCCGAGAAGCAGACGCCGTCGCACGAGTTGCCAGGTGAGCCGCCCGTCTGCCACGGCGACGACCGCTATCGCGCCCACGGCTACGACTGGACCTTCTGCGGCGAGAACGTGGCCGCCGGCCAGACCAGCCCTGAGCA
>CAZFUK010000505.1:0-4326 GCA_964522005.1 uncultured Anaerolineales bacterium
CGGCCTGTCGGGCCGCAACCGCACGACCGCCATGCGGTAGACCGGGGGGTAGGGGCGGGGTTTCCCCGTCCAGGCGCGGTGACCGCGCCCCTACCTCGTCAACCTTTAGGGTCTTGTCCTCACAACTGCATAGGCGTCAGAACGGGGACAACCAGTGTTGTCCCCGTTCGCTTCCTCCCCTTCCTATGCTTCTTACTCTAGGGGCAACTCCACGGTGAACGTCGAGCCGACACCCGGCGTACTGCTGACCTGAATCACGCCGCCGTGGGCCTGCACGATCTGACGGGTGATATACAGGCCCAGCCCTAGGCCGGCGTGGCTCCTCTCGCGCCCGGCGCGCTCAAAGCGGTCGAAGATGGTCGCCAGGTGTTGGGGCGGGATGCCCAGGCCGTGGTCGAGCACCGTCAGCCGGGCCGTTGTTGGCGTCGGCTCCACGATGACCTCGACCGGCTGCCGGGCTCCATACTTGACGGCGTTGGTGACCAGGTTCGTCACGACCTGGTCAATCCGCAGGCGGTCCCAGCGGCCGAGCACCGGCGCCTCGGCCTGGACGGTGATCAGGCTGCCCTCGGCCTGGGCTTCGTCCACGAAGCGTGCGACGACATCGCGGGCCACGCTCGCCAGGTCCACTGTCTCCAGTTCCAGTTGCAGCCGCCCGGCCGAGATGCGTGACACGTCGAGCAGGTTGTCCACCAGCTTGCTGAGCCGCTGCACCTGCCCCTGGCCGGTCTCCAGCATCCGCAGCATCTGCTCCGACGGGATCGTGGCGAGCGAGCCGCGTCGGGTATGGCGGAGCAGGAGTTGGAGATGCAAGAGCAGCGCCGTGAGGGGCGTCTTGAGTTCGTGGGAGGCGATGGACAGGAACTCGTCGCGCACCTGGACCGCGGCCTGGGCCTGCTGATAGAGCCAGGCGTTGTCAATCGCCAGGGCGGCGCGGCGGGCCAACTCCTCCGCCAGCTTGAGGTGATGCGGCGTGTGGCGGCGGCCCGACGGCCCCATCACAAAAGTCAGCGCGCCGATGGGGCGATCTCGCGCGACCAGGGGCACCACCATCTCCGACTTAAAGCCCAACTGGCGCAGGAGGTCGAGGTGCTGGGCATCGCGGGCCTCAGCGGCGAGCCGCGTCGGCGAGATGTGGGGGTCGAACCACGGCTGCCCCGAGTGGAGGACCTTCGTAATGGTGTGGCTCGTGTTGAGGCGGAGCAAGGGGTAGCGGCGGCGTAGCTCCAGGGCCAGGTCTTCCTTCCCCGGCTCCACATGGGCCACCGCCAGCCGCTGAATCGAGCCGTCCTCCTGCAGGATGTCCACCACACAACAGTCGGCCAGGTAGGGGACGGCGAGATGGGCGAGACGGTCGAGTCGGGTCGCGTAGTCGAGGGGCGTCGCCAGCAGTCCGCTCGCCTCGGCCAGGAAACGCTGCTCCTCCTCGGCCCGCTTGCGCGCCGCCGTCAGGCCGCTAATCAGGACGGCCACTCCCGCGAAGACGCCAAACTGGAGCAGTTCGTCCAGGCCAAACGAGAACCCGTAGAGGGGCGGGAACAGAAAGTAGTTGCCTAACAGTGTCGCCAGCACTGTCGCGGTTAGCCCTGGCCCGAGGCCGCCGTACCAGGCGCTGACCGTGACAGCGGCAAAAAACAGTTGGAGAGGGGTGCGCGCGAGGACAGGCGACAGAAGCTCCGTCGCCAGCAGGGCGAGGAGCACGGATAGGACAGCGACGGCGTATGAGGGCCAACGGGAGGGGAGCGAGCGCCGCATGGTCAACCCCCCAGGTCTAGACCCGAGGCTAGAAGCCCAATTTCGGCTGGGCCGGGGCCGGCGCGGGAACCTCGGTCGGGGCGGTTCGCCGTGCTGACGGTCCAATCCACTGGGCCGCCTGGCGGGGCAGGTCGGCCAGCACGCCTTTCTTCACCGTCGTGGGCGGCAGGGCCTGGATAAAGTTTTGGCCGTAGGCCTTGGTCAGCACGCGGCGGTCGAGGACGACGACAATGCCTCGGTCGGTCTTGGAGCGGATGAGGCGGCCGAAGCCCTGGCGGAAGCGCAGGATGGCCTGGGGCGTGGCGAACTGGTTGAACGGGTCATCGAACGTCTCGGCGCGTGCGGCGAAGACCGGGTCGCTCGGCACGTCGAAGGGCAGCCGCGTCACCACCAGGCAACTCAGCGCCTCGCCCACCACGTCCACCCCCTCCCAGAAGCTGCGCGTGCCGAGCAGGACGGCCCGCTCGTTGGCCTTGAAGGCTTCCAGCAGGCCCCGCCGGCCGCCGTCCAGCCCCTGGCCCAGCACCAGGATGCCCTCCTCGCCCAGCGGCTGGCCGATGGCGCGGTAGGTCTGGCGCAGTTGGCTGTGTGAAGTGAACAGGACGAGGGTACGGCCCTCGGTCGCCTTGCAGAGTTCGATGAGCGTCAGTTCCAGCTTCTTCTGGTAGTAAGGCTGGGTCGGCTCCGGCATGTCGGTGGGCAGGTAGAGCAGGGTTGAGGCTTCGTAGTCGAAGGGCGAGCCGACCACGTCCTCGATGCAGCCGTCCTCCAGGCCCAGCCGCTCGCGGATGTAGCTGAAGTCGTCGCCCGTGCGCAGCGTGGCCGACGCCAGCACCACCGTCTCCTTGGCCCCAAACAGGTGCTTGCCCAGCATGTCCCCCACGTGCAGCGGGGCGCTGTTGAGTTCCACCGTGTCGCCACGCGGCTGGACGCTCAGCCAGTAGACCGTGTCCTGGCGGGGCTGGACCAGGATGTCGTGGACGGCCTGGGCCATGTCGCTAATCAGCCGCTTGCGGGCGGCCAACTCGCCGGTCCACTGCTGGTGGTCGGGCAACTGGAACTTGGCGTCGTCCAGGCCAGACCAGACCTTGCCCAGCCCATCGTTGAGGCGCTTGAGCAGGGCCGACAGGTCGCGCGCCTCGCCCTCGATAGGCTCCCAGTCGGGCGAGACCCGCGCGCCGTGAGTCAGCCGAATCTGGACGTCGTAGGGCGTCTGGCCGCGCCGCTCGGCCAACTGCTCCTCCAGGAAGCGCTGCAACAGGTTGAAGATGGTAATCAGCCGCTGACTGGCGCGGTCGATGTCGGTGTGCAGGCTGGTCAGGAGGCGCTCGTAGGCTGCCTTCTCCTCCGGACTCGCCTTGCTGGTGCGCAGGATGGCGCCCAGGTTGCCCAGGAAACCGCCCCACTTGCCAATGGCAAGCTGGTGGCTGAGGTCGTGCAGCGTATCGGCCGCCTTGTTCTGGGTCAGCGTCAGGCCGAACTGCTCAGTCGCCCGCGCTTCCACGTGGTGGGCCTCGTCAATAATGACGTGGTCATAGGGCGGCAGCAGGCGGTTGTCCACCATCAGGTCGGACAGCAGCAGGGCATGGTTGACGATGACGACATGCGCCGACTCGGCCTTGGCGCGCGCCCGCCAGTAGAAACAGTCGTCGCCACACACGTCCGGGTGACACACGTCCTGGTCCGAGCAGACTTTGGCCCACACGCCCATCTCGTCGCCCATCAGCGCCAGCTCGCCCACGTCGCCTGTCAGCGTCGAGGGCAGCCAGGCCAGAATCTTCGCCAGCACGCGCACCTCGGTGGTCGAGAGGTCGTCGCGGCGGCGGAAGGCGGCCAGGCGCGTCTTGCACAGGTAGTTGGCCCGGCCCTTGAGCACCGCGCAGCGGAAGGTGATGGGCAGAATCTTCTGAAGGTCGGGCAGGTCCTTGCCGTAGAGCTGGTCCTGGAGGTTGATGGTGTTGGTCGAGATGACGACCCGCTCGCCGTTGCGCACCGCCCAGTAGATGGCCGGGATGAGGTAGGCCACGCTCTTGCCTGTGCCCGTGCCCGCTTCCACCAGCAGGTAGCCGCCATCGTTGAAGACCTGGGCCACGTCCTGGAGCATCTGCACCTGCTGGGGGCGGTGCTCATACTGCGGGAAGCGGCGGGCGAACACGCCGTCCGGGCCGAGCATGGCGGCCAGGGTGTCCACGTCGAGCATGGTGCGCTTGGCGGCCTTTTCCAGCGGCTCGTACTCGGTATCGCCGGACAGCAGGCCGACGCTGCCGCCGCGCAGCAGCCCCTTGGCGCGGAGTTGCGCGCCGATGCTGCCGCTAAAGGCGTTGCGCGTCTTGGCCCGCTCGGCGTCCTGGAACACGCCTTTGAGCGGCCAGTCTATGCGCTGCGTCAAGCGGTTGATCTCGCGCAGGCTCTCCAGGTCCAGGTTCTCGGCGCGGCGGACCAGGGCCAGGAACAGGTCGCGGGCCGCGCGGGCGTCATGCACCGCGCGGTGTTTGGTCGGGAAGGCGATCCCCAGCTCGGCCATGAGCGTCGCCAGGTTGTAGCGCGAGGCATAGGGCACGAGAATGCTCG
>CAZFUK010000506.1:0-4305 GCA_964522005.1 uncultured Anaerolineales bacterium
GGTGGCCCCACCGCCGCCGGCCGCGGTGCCGGCCGCGGGCGCCGCCACGGGCACCGCCGGCGCCACCCCCACCCGCCCCCGCCGTCACGGCAGCTGGTTCCGCCGGGCCGGCATCCGCGGCCGGGTGGGCGTCCGGTTCCTCACGGTGGAGGACCACACGGTGGGGGGCGGCGGCTTCCGGCAGCCGTCACTCGACCTGCGCCTGGACGGCACGCGCGTGGGCGGGAGCGATTTCGACATCTCCGTGGACGCGCGGACACGCCGGACGTGGCGCACCAGCGCCACCACCGCCGATCCGGCCCTGACGCGCGTCTATCGACTCAGCGTGGCCCGCCAGGCCACCGGCTCCAATATCCGCCTGTCCGCCGGGCGACTGGCCTCGCCGAGCCTGGCCAGTGTCAACCTGTTTGACGGCGTCCTGTCCGAGTACCTGGGGCCGCGCTTCGGCGCCGGCCTGTTCGTGGGGTCGCAGCCGGGCACCTCCGACTGGGATTACACGCGGGAGATCATGGAGTATGGCGGCTACGCCCGCTGGCAGAACGCCGTCACGGGCCCGCGACGCTGGTCGGTGACCGGCGGCGGCGTGACGAGCTACGACCACGGGAACACGAACCGCGACTACCTGTTCCTCCGCGGCCAGTGGAACGACGCCCACACGTTCGGCTACCTGAGCCAGGAGATCGACGTGAACCGTGGCTGGCGCCGCGAGGTGGAGGGGGGCGCGCTGTCCGCCACCAGCACGCTGGTGAGCCTGCAGTACCGCCCGTCCGCGCGCCTGACGGTGAACGCGGGGTACGACAACCGCCGCAACGTGCGGGTTTACGACGACCACGTGACCCCGGTGACCGAGTTCGACGACGCGCACCGCCAGGGGTGGTCCGCGGGCGTCACCACCTACCCCGGCCGGGCGCTCAGCCTCTCCGCGGACCGCCGGGTGAACGGCTCCGGCACCGACCGCACCGACGCGACCACCGGCTCGTGGCGCCTGACGCGTCTGCCCGGCGTGACGCTTGACCTGGGCGGTCGCCACACGCGTTTCCACAACCCGCAGTCGGCGGGGTGGCTGCATGCCTGGAGCGTGGGGGGCGGACTGGGCAACGGGCGCCGCCTGGAAGCGCACACGGGGCTGCGCGACGAGACCGCCGAGGGCCCCACCGCCACGCGAACCACGACGCGCTGGTACGGATTGAACCTGGACGTGGGACTGGCGCGCTCCGTCTATCTGCTGCTTTCGGGCGAGGCCACCCGCGGCGACCTGGAAGACAATGACCAGTACTATCTGAGCCTGAGCTATCAGCTCTGAGGCGCGGTGCCGCGGCGGCGCAGCCACAGGTAGGCCGGCGCGGCCAGCGCGGTCATGGCCAGCCCGTAGCCGACCTTCCACCCCAGGCTCTTCAACACGGTGACGGAAAACGCACCCCAGGTGATGAGCAGCAGGATCGGCAACCAGGGGTAGCCGGGACACAGGAAGACGCCCGACGGCGCGGGCCGCCCCGCGGCTGCCTCCCGCGCGGCCCGCCGCCGCACGCGGAACAGGCTGGCCGTGATCACCACGTTGGCCAGCGCTCCAATGAACACGGCCACCGAAACGAGCCCTTCGAACGAGCCGAACCAGGCGTACAGCGTCCACGCGGCGGCGAACCAGAGCGTGGCCCAGTGCGGCGTACCCACCCGACTCACACTCGTGAGCGCGCCCGGTGCCAGACCGGAACGAGCCAGCGCGTACGCCACGCGGGGCGCGGACAACACGGCGCCGTTCAGGCTGCCGAGCGACGCCACCACGGCGAGAAGCAGAAAGACGACACGCCCCTGTGGCCCGAGCAGCGCCTGCGCGAGATCCGCGGCGGGCACCTGCGACCCCGCCAGTCCGCCGCGCCCCAGCACATGCAGGTAGGCGGCGTTGACGACCAGGTACACGACGGCCACGGCCAGCGTTCCCAGAAAGAGCGCCCGCGGCAGCGCACGTGCCGGGTCGTGCGCCTCCTCGGTCATCGTGGTGGTGTTCGCGTAACCGTCAAATGTCCAGAGAACGCCCTGCAGCGCCAGGCCGAAAGCTACCAGCAGCGCCTGGGGGTTGGATCCGAGCCGGACGGCCAGGACGGCCGCCTGCGGATCCGGGGCGCCCCCCGCGTGCCCCGACACCAACAGCGCCAGGACACCCACCCCGCCCAGGGCCAGGAGCTTGAGATAGGTGATGCCGCTCTGCACCCGGCTGCCCAGCCGCACGCCGGCCAGTGAAAGCCCGAACAGGCAAAGAGTTACGGCGATGGCCACGAGCTTCCCGGACCCGGGGGACAGGGCGAAGAGCCCGGCCAGGAACTCGCCCAGGAGGACGACGAGCGCCGAGCTGGAGGCGGGGTCGACGACCAGGATGAACGCCCAGCCATAGACAAAAGCGGCAAAGCGCCCCCACCCCTGCTCGACATACACGTACCAGCCACCCGCCCGGGGAAAGCGCGTGGCCAACTCGGCCAGCACCAAACAGTCACCCAGGACCAGCAACCCGCCGATAACCCATACCGCGAGAATCTGCCACGCCTCCGGCAGGAAGCCGGCGACGTAGCCAGGTGTCCGGAAAATTCCGGCGCCAATGGCCACGCCAATACCGATGGCGGCGCTCTCCCAGGTGCCGAGCACCTTGAAGAGCGAGCGGCGCGACGTGACCGGCGCGCGCGTATCCAACTCTCTATCTGAATCCAGGTGCATGACGTATAGTCCTGAGAACGTGATGGGCGCCAGGGAAGGTGACCGACCGGCCTACGGGCTGGAACGGCGGGATTCCGTGACCAACGATGACTCCGTGACGGCAGCGGCCGCATACCGCCGCGGGCGGCCGGCCTTCGGTCGCCTGATCGTGCTGTCGCTCCTGCTGGCGCTCGCGGCCCTGGCCTGGATCGAGGCCCGTCACTCGCGCGTGCAGGCCAAGCTCCTCACGGCGTACGGCCGCCGTCTCACCTGGAAGCTGGCGCCCGGCCCCAGCGATTCCATCGCCTTCCCGGCCACCGGTCCGTTCGACATCCGCCGCGGCTACGCCCTCCTCCCCGCGGTCACCGACTCGCTGAAGGAGCAGGGTTTCGCCATCACGGAACAGGCGCGCTTCTCCCCCGAGATGCTGCGCGTGGCCCGCTTCGGACTGTACCCGCCCTACCGCGAGAAGGACCGCGCCGGGCTGGCCATCCTGGACCAGGACGGCCGCCCGTTCTACACCGCGGTGTTCCCTGCGCGGGTGTACGCGCACTTCGATTCGATCCCGCCGCTCGTGGTGCGCACGCTGCTCTTCATCGAAAACCGCGAGCTGCTGGACGACCGCTATCCCTACCGCAACCCGGCCGTGGAGTGGGACCGCCTGGCCCGCGCCTCGTTCGACCTGATCCTGCACAGCGTCTTCCCGGGGCACAATATCCCGGGGGGCAGCACGCTGGCCACCCAGATCGAGAAATTCCGCCATTCGGACGAGGGGCGCACCTCCACCCCGAAGGACAAGCTGCGCCAGATGGCTTCGGCCAGCCTCAACGCCTACCTGGACGGCGAGAACACGCTGGCAGAGCGCCGCCGCATCGTCCTGGACTTCGTGAACTCGGTACCCCTGGCGGCCCTCCCCGGCTACGGCGAGGTTTCCGGCATCGGCGACGGCCTCTGGGCGTGGTACGACGCGGACTTCCGCGCCGAGAACGCCGGCCTCCGCTTCGACCCGCTCTCCCCGGCGCCCGACCGCCTGACCGAGCGGGCCCTGGCGTTCCGCCGCATGCTCTCCCTTTTCATCGCCCACCGCCGCCCCAGCGTCTACCTGCTGTCGGGCCGCGACATCCTGAAGACCGACACCGACTCCTACATCCGCCTGATGGAGAAGGCGGGGCTCATCTCTCCCGCCCTGCGCGACGCGGCACTGGGGGCCCACCCCACGTTTCGCGGCACGCCGCCCGTGGTGGCGCATGAATCGTTCGTGGCCCGCAAGGCCGCCAATGCCATGCGCGCCCGGCTGCTGGCCTACACCGGCATCGAGCAGTTCTACGACCTGGACCGCCTGGACCTGACGGCCTCCACCACGCTGGACCGGCGGGCCCAGGAGGGCGTGACCCGCGTCCTGCAGCGGCTCAAGGACCCCGCGTTCACCGACTCGTGCGGCCTGCGGGGAGATCGCCTGCTGCAGCGCGGTGACCCGGCCGGCGTCATCTACAGCTTCACGCTGTTCGAGCGGGTCGGCGATCGCAACCTGCTGCGCGTGCAGGCCGACAACTTCGACCAACCGTTCGACATCAACGAAGGGGTCAAGCTCGACCTGGGCTCCACGGCCAAGCTGCGCAC
>CAZFUK010000507.1:0-4304 GCA_964522005.1 uncultured Anaerolineales bacterium
GCGCAGGGCGGCGACGTACTCGCGCAGGTGGGCCAGCGGCTTGCCATAGGTGAGACCATAGATGCCTTCGATGAGCCGCGCCGCGCCGGGTCCCACGCCCAGGCGGAAGCGGCCGGGCGCAAGGCCGTCAATCGCCAGGGCCTGCATGGCTAGCACGACGGGATTGCGCGGGTAGGTCTGGACGATGGCGGTGCCCAGGCCAATCCGCGCCGTCTGCACTGCCGCCGCCGCGTGCAGCGTCAGGGGGTCGGGAGCGGTGCCCTGGGTGATGGTCCACAGCATAGGCACGCCGTCGCGGTCGGCCTGGACGATGGTGTCCAGCGTGGCGCGGGCGGTAGAGGGGGTGATGACCAGACCGGCGCGGGGAGTAGTCATAGGCGTCTCCGTCTTAACCCAATCATGTGCATCATGTTAATCATGTCAAACTCTCTGGATCGCTCGCGTGAGGGCGCGGCGAGCCAGCGCCCGCGCCAGGTGGCGGCGGAAGTCGGCCGAGGCGTGGATATCCGACGGCGGGTCCATGTCCTGCCCCACCGCGTCGGCGGCAGCGCGGATGGTCGCCTCACTTGGGAGTTGGCCGAGGAGCGTCTGGACCGCCGAGACGGCCTGGACCGGCCCATCGCCCACGGAAAAGAAGACCAGCCGGGCGTCGCCTACCGTCCCGTTCCCGGCCAGCGTCACCCGCGCCGCGCAGCCGACCAGGGCGTAGTCGCCGTGGCGGCGCGCCATCTCCTCGAAGGCGACACCCGTTCGCGGGGGAAGGGGGGGGAAGGCCACTTCCACCAGCAACTCGTCCGGCTCCAGGGCGGTGGTGAAGATGCCCAGGAAGAAGTCAGACGCGGCGACGATCCGCTCGCCGCCCGCCTTCCGCAGGCGCAGCCGGGCGTCCAGGGCGACCGCGACGGCGGGCAACTCGGCGGCCGGGTCGTTGTGCGCCAGCGAGCCGCCCACCGTGCCCCGGTTGCGAATCTGGGGATGGGCGATGTAGGGCAGGGTTTCAGCCAGCAGCGGCGCGTGTTGGGCGACGAGGGGGCTGCGCTCGACGGCCCGCTGGCGGGTCATGGCGCCGATGCGCAGTCCGCCCTGACCATCGCCCTGGATAGCGGCCAGGGCGGCCAGGCCGTTGAGGTCCACCAGGACGGCCGGCTGGGCCAAGCGGAAGTTCATGGCGGGCACGAGGCTCTGCCCGCCCGCCAGGGGTTTGGCGTCGTAGCCATGCTCGGCCAGCAAGGCCAGGGCTTCGTCCAACGAGCGGGGGGCGTGGTACTGGAAGGGCGCGGGTTTCATGGCGGCCTCGGCTGCGCTGACCAGAGGGAGTAGGGAATAGGGATGAACGATGACCGATGATGGTTGTAGGGGCGCGGTCCCCGCGCCCCTACAACCCATGCGCCCACTAGGGTCGCAATGATCGCCCGCCTTCGACCAGGGGCAGGTAGATGGACCACCGCGTGGGCGGAACCGACGTGGCGGTCGGCGTGCGGGTCTGGGTCGGCGTCGGTGTCAGGGCACGCACAGGCGTCTCGGTGGGCGTCGGTGTCTCGGTCGGCGTCGGGCTGGGCGTGGGCGTCAACGTAGGCAGGGCGAGCGGCGCCGCTTCCAGGGCCAGCGTATGGTTGTAGCGGCTGGCGACCTGGGTCAGCCCGGAGACCGTGCCGACGGCCACGGGCGTCCCCGCATCGTTATAGGTGCCGATGCCAAGCTGCCCGGTCGAGTTGTCGCCCCACGCCCGCAGGGCGCCGTCCGGCCCGACGGCCAGACTGTGGGCAAAGCCCGCCCCAATCGCCCGCACCTGGGTCAACCCTGGCACGGCCTGCGGGGTCAGGCACCGGTCCAGCGTCCCATCGCCCAACTGACCATTGTCATTCAGACCCCACGCAGCGACCGTCCCATCCGCCCGCAGCGCCAGGTTGTGGGCGTAGCCGGCCGCGATCGCGGTGACCCCGCTCAGCCCGACGACCTGGCGCGGGGTGAGGCTATCCACCTGGTTGCCCAGGCCGAGCTGGCCGTCGTAGTTCCAGCCCCAGGCCCACACCGTGCCATCGCGCTTGAGGGCGAGGGAGTGATTGCCCCCCGCCGCGACCGCCACCACGTCCGTCAGCCCGACCACGCGCACCGGCGCTGCCGCTTCCCGGGTCGTGCCGTCGCCCAACTGGCCGTAGCCGTTCTGCCCCCAGCCCCACACCGTACCATCGGCGCGCACGGCCAGCGAGAAGTAGTAGCCCGCTGCGATGGCCGTCACGTCGGTCAGGTCCACCACCGGGCGCGGCGTGGCGCTCGTCTCGTGGCTCCCGTCGCCCAGTTGGCCGAAGCCGTTGCCGCCCCACGCCCACACCGTGCCATCGCGCGCCAGGGCCAGCGAGTGGCGGTGCCCACCGGCGATGGCGACCGCCGTGGGCAAGTCGGCCACGCGGAGCGGGACCGCGCTCTGGGGCGGTCCGCCCACCCCCAACTGCCCCTGCGAATTCTGCCCCCAGGCCCAGACGCTGCCGTCCGCCTTGAGCGCCAGGGAGTGAAAGGCGCCGGCCGCGACGGCGGCCACGTCGGTGAGGGCCGTTGTCATGGGCAGTGGCTGCTCGGCAAAGACGGCCACGCCCGTCTGGTAATAGTTATTCAAACCCCAGGCCCACGGTCGCCCCAACACGGCGGGCGAACCCTGCGCCACTCCAGTCAGTCCAAGGCCCAGGCACAGCAGCGCCAGGACCAGCCAACGTATGCTCCTCACGGGTATCCCAATCTAGACGCGGAATGAGGCTCCGATTGTATGCGGTCTGACCGGTGAAGTCAAGCTAAGGGCGCGGCGTGGGGGTGAGGATGATGATCTGGGTCGGGGTGGGCGCCGCGCTGGGCAAGAAGGCCAGGGCCGCCAGGAGCAGCGTAACCACGACAAAACTCGCCAGGAGCCAGCGGTGGGCGCGTCGCAGCGAGCGCAGCTTGTCGTCGCGCGTGCCGAAATAGGCCTCGCGTAGCTCCAGCCAGGCGCCGGGGCTAAGCAGGTCGTTGACGTCGGCGCGGCGGGGCTGGGGGATGAAGACCCGCGTGGCGTAGTAGAGGCTAATTGGAAGTTGGTCAGCTCGGCTCCCTACCTATAAGTGATGGGTAAGGCTTCCCTGAGCCAAGCGGAGGAGGGTCACTAATAGTAAGTGTATCATCGCCCCATGTTTCAGGAATGTCGAGAATGTTGGGGTGGTTGCGCTTACAATAGCGAAGAACCGGTTTGGTGCGCTGCGGGTTAGCACGGCCCCAGGGGATGTGGAGCACTATCTCGGTTTCCGGATCTGTAGCGCAGTCAGGATGGTAACATTTGAACACAGTCCTGTACTCTCTAAAATTGAGCAAACGTTTCCTATGTTCGGCGTACGCAGCCGCAATACCAATTTCACGGCAGCGCGCAAGGAGAGCGCGATGCAACTCTACGGTTTGGCGTGCCTCATCGCTCCTCTGGGCGACTGCGAATTGGGCAAGGAGATTGTCGGCCTCAACACTTAGAAGATCGGGGTGTGCCTCAATAACACGTTGTGACTCATCCCAGGTGTCTGCATTTATAAAGGTGGTAAGGCGGTCAAGGAGGTCGGCGGTAGGCTTGTGGGTAATGCTTAGTGATTGGGTTGAGGGCAAGGTGGGAGGTCGGCCACCAAAAGTAGATTTCCAGAGGGTGGTGAAGCCAGCCTCCCCTAGCTCGTCACGAAGCCCCGCGATGGTACGAAGGGTGTGAGGAGCGTAACGGGAGCGCAGACGGTCGAAGACATAAAAGGCCTCTACAAGGTGGCGCAGAGCGGTAGGGTAGTCATGCTCAATAATGGATAGTAAACCAAGCTGCGCTAGGGTTGTCCCGCGCCCGCCCTCGTGGCCCATGCGTTTGAAGAGGTGCAAGGCCTCCTCATACCTGTGCTGCGCCTCCTTGTATTGTCCTTGTTCGAGGTAGAGCCTCGCCAACTGAGCGAGGGAAGTAGCAAGCTCACGCTGGTAACCTATTCCATCGAAAATGCTTGATACCTCGCCGAATAGCTGCTGAGCCTCCTCAAGTTTCCCCTGCTCTTGCGCTAGTACCGCCAATTGGTTTAGAGTTCGAGCATATCCGGCTTGGTCACCTAATTGCTCGAAGAGGTGCAAGGCATCGCCATACCTTTGCCGTGCCTCCTCGTATTGCCCTTGGTCCTGATGAAGACTCGCTAGCTGACTCAAGGTGGTGGCATGCCCCACTTGGTCACCCAGCCGTTCAAAGAGGCGTAATGCCTCATCATACCACTGTCGTGCCTCCTCGTATTGCCCTTGGTCCTGATGAAGACTCGCTAGCTGACTCAAGG
>CAZFUK010000508.1:0-4284 GCA_964522005.1 uncultured Anaerolineales bacterium
CAGGTCTTCGACAAAGCCTGTCACCTGGACCACCGTCGCCCCCATCAACTCGGTGAGCGAGGGACCGCGATAGCCCAGAATCCAGGGGTAGCCGTCGCTGTCCGCGCCGACGCGGCCGGTGATGCCCATGTCCTGGAGCATGGTCTTGAGATACTGGATGGCGTGGGTCTCGCCCGGATACTCCAGGTAGTGGTCTACGCGGTCGAAGCCCGTCTTGGCGCGGGCGTGCTCGGCTTCCAGGCGCGGGACGAACATCCCCGCCTGGCCCTCGGCGTTCATCACAAACGCCATGGGCCGCTCGGTTGGGATGAAGGCGAAGTTGGCGAAGTACAGGATGTAGTAGCTGTCGAACAGGACGACACCGCTGAGGCCCTGCTCGCGGATGTACTCCTGGAGCCGGGCGCGGCGAGCAGCGAACTCAGCGGGCGGGATGCTGATGCGGGTGAGCATGGGGTGGTCCTTTACACCAACTGTTCAAGCCGGTCGACATAACTAGCCAGGACGGCGAAGGTACTCTCGACGGGTTCGGGCGACGCCAGGTCTACGCCGGCCCGCCGGAGCGCGTCCAGGGGGTAGACCGAGCCGCCGGCTTTGAGGAACTGGAGGTAGGCGTCCGCCGCGCCGGGCACGCCGTCGAGGATACGCTGGGCCAGGGCGTGGGCGCCGGAGATACCCGTCGCATACTGGTAGACATAAAAGTTGCTGTAGAGGTGGGTGTGGAACTGCGCCCAGGTGATGCCCACGCGGTCGCGGTCCACGTCCACCCCGTCGCCATAGCCCTCGCTGAACAGGTCGGCCATGCGATTGATGAGGTAGTCGGCGGTGAGGGCCTGACCGCGCTCGACGCGCTCGTGAATCTCCAACTCGAAGCGGGCCAGGGTCGGCATGACAAAGAAGTAGCGGTGGAAGTTGGACATGGCCTCTTCAATCAGGCCGATCTGGAAGTCGCGGTCCGGGTTGGACTGGAGCAGGTGGGCACGGACCATGGCCTGGTTGAAGTTGGACGCCACCTCGGCCACGAACAGGCCATAGCGCGAGTAGACCAGCGGCTGCGTCTGCCAGGTGTAGTACGAGTGGAGCGAGTGGCCCAACTCGTGCGCCAGCGTACTCATGCCGAACAGGTCGTTGTTGAAGCTCATAAAGATGAAGGGGTGGGTGCCCGGCGTGCCCGTGGAGAAGGCGCCCATGCGCTTGCCCTGGTTGGGGTAGACGTCCACCCAGCGCTGCTCCCGCACACCCCGCCGCAGAATAGCCACGTACTCCTCACCCAGAGGCTGCATGCCCTCGCAGATCCAGTCCACGGCCTGCTCGAAGGGAACTTGCGTCTTGTGCTCGCTCAGGGGCGCGCGGGCGTCGTAGACGTGGAGCTTGTCCGTGCCCATCGCCCGGGCGCGGAGCCGCCAGTAGCGGTGCCAGGTGGGCAGGTTGGTCTTGAACACTTCGATGAGATTGTGGAAGACGGGGGTGGGGATGTTGTTCGGTTCCAGGGCGGCTTCGAGGGACGAGTTGTAGCGCCGTACCCGCATGACGAAGACGTCCTGTTTGATGCCCGTCGCCAGCGCGTTGGCCATGGTATTCTTGGTCGCCAGGTGGGCGTCGGCGTAGCCCTCCCAGGCCGTGCGGCGTACCTGGGCGTCGGCGTGGCTCAGCAGGGCGTTGATGGTCCCCTGGGTAACCTCAAACTCCTCGCCCTGACTGCTGCGGGCCGGCGGGAAGCGCAGGTCGGCGTTGGCGAGCAGGCCGTGGGTGGCAGAGGCGGTGCGCATGGGGTCCATCGCCTGGCTCAAGACCTCCTCGACCTCGGCCGAGCGGACGTGGGCCTGCCGCCGCTCCAGCCGGTCAAGGTAGTGGGCGTAGTGGGCCAGGCGTGGCTCGGTCTGGAGCCACTGGCGCAGGGTGGCGAAGCCAATCTGGAGCAACTCCGGCTCGGCGAAGGCCGTCGCCGCGCTCGCCCGCGCCATCAGCCCGCGCGCCCGGTCGCTGCGCGCCTGGGCCGCCTGATCCCCTGTGTCCACCGACGCGCCCATGCTGGCGTAGACAACCACCTTGCCCAGCCGCCGCGTCACGTCCTCGCTGGCCTCGACGTAGTCCGCCAGGGTGGATGGTCCTTCGCTCAAGCGGCCGCGATACCGCGTGAGGGCCGGTAGGCTCTCCGCCACGGCGGCGAACTCGGCCTCCCAGGCGTCCTCGGTGGGAAAGATACTCTCGGTATTCCAGGTATACTGCTGCGGCACTTCACTCCGCGCGGGAACAGTTTGGGTCATGCGTCCTCCAGGATAGCTAATTCGTACTTCGTATTGCGTAATGCGTATTTCGTAAATGCGAGAGAAATACGCATTACGCAATACGAAGTACGACTCGAAGTATACACTCTTGAGGGATGAGAGAAAAGGCTGATAGCGGGTCTGCCATTTGGGTGATGCATTTGCGGGCCGGGTAGGGTATGATACATGGCGGCTTACCGCACCAAGGGTTTACCCCGGCGCCAGGGAGAGTAGGATGACGACAACGATTAGACCCTTTACCCCGGCTGACTACCCGGCGGTTGTTGATATCCATAATACGGCCTGGCCTGACGAACGTATAGACGTGGACGAGATGCGCTTTGACGACGAGCACCGCGACGCCAAGTGCCGCCACGGCCGCTGGGTGGCGGAGGTTGACGGCGAGATCGTCGGCTGGGCACAGCACGACCAACTGGCCGGCCGCTACCACCCCGACAAATACTGGCTGGAGTTCTGCGTCCACCCCGCCCGGCAGCGGCGCGGTATCGGCAGCGCCCTGTACGACACGGTCCTGGCGGCCCTCCAACCCCTCAACCCGTGGCTGGTGCGTGTTGCGCTGCGAGAGGACATGACAGGGTGCCTGGCGTGGTTGGCGCGGCGCGGTTTCCAGGAGGACTGGCGGTCGTGGGAGTCGCGGCTCGACGTGACCCGCTTCGACCCGACCCCCTTCGCCGGCTACCAGGAACGGCTGGCCGCCCACGGCGTCACTGTGCGCACGTTCCGCGACCTGGCCGACGACCCCGACCGCGACCGCAAGCTGTTCGACCTGCTGGCCGAGGTGCGTCCCGATGCGCCTATGCGGGACGAGGCCACGCCGGTAGACTACGAGACGTGGCGGCAGAGCGTCATCTACGGCCGCTACATGGACGAGGACGGCTACTTTGTGGCCGTGCGCGACGGCGAATACCTGGGCCTCAGCAACCTGATGCGTCCCAAGCCGGGCCAGGATGTCGAGACGGGCTACACCGGCGTGGCGCGGCGGGCGCGCGGGCAAGGGCTGGCCCAGGCCCTCAAGCTGCGGGTCCTGGACTACGCCCGCCAGCAGGGCTACCAGTTTGTCCGCACCGTCAACAATTCGCTTAACTATCCTATGCTGGCGATCAACGCCAAGTTGGGCTTCGAGCGCCTGCCAGCCTGGGTCTACTATGTGAAGTATTTGAGGGACGACGATGTTAATCCTCACCGTGAATGATCTCACCATCCACTACGGCGGTCATACCGTTTTCGAAGGGCTGGCATGGCAAGTTGGCAAGGGCAAGAAAATTGGGCTGGTGGGCGCGAACGGCGTCGGCAAGTCCACCCTGTTCAAGCTGCTGGCGGGTAACTTGAAGCCCGACGGCGGGACGATCTGGCGGCATCCGGGTACGACCATCGGCTACATGGCTCAGGAGCCACGCCTCGACCCGGCGCGCTCTGTCCTGGATGAGGCCCTGGAGGCGGTGCCCCCGCTGCGCGCCCTGGAACGTCGTCTCCAGGAGCTAGAGGAGAGGATGGCCGACCCCGCCGTGTACGGCGACATGGACCGCCTGGCGCGGGTCATGGCCGAGCATGAGCGCTGCCTCACGGAGTACGAACACGGCGGCGGGCTGACCTACCGTAACCGCGTGGTCAGCACGTTGCGCGGCTTCGGCTTCACCGAGGCCGACCTGGACCTGCCCTGCGGCGTGCTCTCGGGTGGGCAGAAGAAGCTGGTAGACCTGACGCGGCTGCTCGTCTACCAGCCGGATGTGCTGCTGCTGGACGAGCCGGACAACCACCTCGATGTGGAGGGCAAGACCTTCCTGGAACGGCTGATGCTTGACTATCCCGGCACGGTCGTCATCATCTCCCACGACCGCTACCTGCTCGATATCGTGGCCGAGGAGATTGCCGAGCTAGAGGACGGGCGCATCACCGTCTGGCCGGGCAACTACTCGGAATATGCCTTTGCCAAGCGGCAGGCGCTGCTCCAGCAGCAGAAGATGTTTGAGTTGCAAGGCCGCGAAATCGAACGCCTGCG
>CAZFUK010000509.1:0-4281 GCA_964522005.1 uncultured Anaerolineales bacterium
ATCCGCGAGGCGGCGCAGCGGGCCGTGGCTGGCCTCCACCCCGCGCCGCTGACGTTGGATCCGCCCTACCACCTGGTCGTCGGCTGGGCCAAGTCGGTCTTTGCGGAGGCCGCTGCGACGACACCCGGCGCGCGACGGGTGGACGGCCGCCACGTCGAGATAGAACTCGACAACATGGTAGACATCTACCTGGCCTGGCGGACGTTCAACAACCTCGCGGGCAGCGTGTCGTGAAGATACAGAGGTGAAGCTATGCTGACCGGAATCAAGCAACGTGCCATTGTCGGCGAAGGTGGCCGAATTGAGATCGCGGCGTCTGAGTTGCCAAGTGGTACCGTGGTCGAGGTGATTGTCCTGGTTGAGCCAGAGGAGCAGGACCTGCAAGACTTCATGGGCCTACCGTTGGAGGAGCGGCGGTGTGTCCTGGCGCAGCAGGCGGAAGCGATGGTCAGCCATTATGAGGAGAGCGCACTAGACCGCGCGGCCGGCTGAGACCCCCTTTGCCTATGCCCCACTCAACCTCCCGCCCTCCCATTCCCCCCGTCCTCGGTATCCTCATCGGCGTGGTCGCCGTCTCCTTCGCGGCCATCTTTATCCGCTACGCCTCAGCGGCGGGCGCACCCGCGCTGGCAATCGCGGCCTGGCGGCTGAGCCTGGCAAGCCTGCTGCTCGTCGGCCCGGCATGGGTTCAGGCGCGCGAAGAATTGAGCGGGCTGACGCGGCGCGAGACCGTGCTCGGGCTGCTGTCGGGGGCCTTTCTGGCGGCCCACTTCGCCACGTGGATTAGCTCGCTCGAACTCACCTCGGTGGCCTCGTCGGTGGCCCTGGTGACGATGTACCCCCTCTTCGCGGCGGTGGCGTCGGCGCTCTGGCTGCGGGAACGGCTGCGGCCGATTGGCTGGGCCGGCGTGGTCCTGTCGGTCGTCGGCAGTATCCTGGTAGCCCTGACCGACGCAGGCGCGGCGGGCCGCGACTCGCTGCTGGGCGACGGGCTGGCCCTGGCAGGCGCGGTGACGGGCGCGGGCTACTTCCTGGTCGGGCGGCAGTTGCGGCGCCGGCTGTCCCTCCTCGCCTATATTAGCCTGACCTATGGGACGGCGGCGGTCGTCCTGGTGCTGGTGGCGCTGGCGGCCCGCGTGCCGCTGTTCGGCTACAGCCCGACGGTCTACGGGCTGTTCTTCTTGCTCGCAGCGGTGCCGCAACTGGTCGGCCACTCGTCGTTTAACTGGGCCTTGCGCTACCTGTCCGCCACCTTCGTGACGGTGACGGTGGTGGGCGAGCCGATTGGCGCCACGATTTGGGCGTTTCTGCTGTTTGGCGAGCGTCCCGGTGGGCTAAAAGCCCTGGCCGGAGCGTTGATATTAGTGGGGATTGTGTTGACATCGCGGGGAGAGGGACGGAGGACGGAGGACGCAGGATTGATGATTGAAGACTGATGATTGAAGATTGATGATTGAGGATTGGGGATGGGCGAGTTGATTGACTACCGAGCACTGATCACCGACCATTGACTACTGACACCCATGACTGACGACCGACGACTGACCACTGACCACTGACCACCGACCACTGACACCGATGACTAGCGACCGACGACTAACGACTGACTACGGGCGGCTGGCGACGGCCGCCGTGTGGTTCCTGCTCGTCTTCTGGGGGGCGCGGACACTGGCGCCGCTCCTGCCGGGACCGGGCAACCTGGGCGTGCTCGGCTCGTCGCTGCTCGTCGTCCTGGCGGTCGGCCCGCTGGAGTATGTCCTCGCCCGCTTCGACTGGCCGGATCTGCGCCCCTGGAGCCTGCTGGTCCTCATCGGGGTGATTGGGCTGGCGGCGAACGTATGGTTGACGGCGCGAGGGCAGCCGGGGCTGGCGAGCCTCGGCCTGCTGCTCGGCGTGATACCCGCCGGCGTCCTGATTGGGCGCTACGCCCTCATGGACCGTGACTTTTTGCTCATCGTGACGGTGCTGTATATCATTGTTGATGCCTACTCGGTGTTCTTCGGCCCCACCCAGGTCATCCTCCAACGCGGCGGGTCGCTGCTGTCGGTCCTGACGGTGCGCTTCCCCATCCTGGGCACCGAGCGCATCGCCTCGCTGGTCGGCGCGGCCGACTTCCTGGTCTGGGCGGCCTGTCTCCAGGCGGCCTATCGCTTCGGCTTCCCCTATCGTCTCTCCTTCGCCGCCTTGAGTCTGGGTCTGGTCGGGAGCGCGGTGGTCAGCGTCGCTCTCCAGCGTTCGGTGCCCGCGCTGCCGCTGATGATGCTCGCCTACCTGCTGGTGAACGCGGGGCAATTCGAGTGGCGCAAACGGGGGGTGTGGGCGCTGGCCGGTGGTCTGCTAGCCGTCGTCCTGGTCATTGGCGTTGTATTACGCTCGTGGTTATTACGGTAAAACGTCTAGAAACGGGGCTACATGCCGTCGTTGCGGCCTATTGTCTTGGCCACCCTGGTGTGGATGGGTCTGGTGCTGGGGGGGAGCCAGCGCATCGCCACCGCCGAGGAACCGTCTGGGCTGTCGCGGGGGGCTGAGGCCACCCCCCAGGCCGTGGCCCAGGGCGACCGCCTGGTCTACTTTCCGATTGTCGAGCGCCGGCCGGCCGGGGCGCCCGGCGCGCCCTTCCTCACCGTCTCACAACTCGGCCGTGGGGACATTCGCCTGAGCTGGCAGCCGGGCTTCGGCGCCCTGTCCTACACCCTCTGGCAGAGCCAGGCCCCCAACATGGGGGGCGCGCAGGCTATCTACAGCGGGACGGCGACGAATTATGCGCTGACGCTCCCGGTCGGCATGTACTACTTCCGCGTCCAGGCGGTCAATCGCATGGGGGCGGAGCCAAGCAACATCGTGAGTGTCGTCGTCGCGCCGCCGCCGACTCCGACACCCACCCCCACGCCCAACATACCGCCGGGCTGCCAGGCGATTCCAGGCGTGAGCTACGGCAGCCTGACCATCGAAGGCTCCCCCAGTGACCGGCCAGCCGAGACCCACCCCGACATCAATCTGTCCATCCGGGGCTGGGCGGATGTGGATGAGTATAAGGGGCTGGTGGACTATAATGGCAGTTATGACCCCAGCGCGCCGCAACTCTACAGCCTGTTCACCGATAACCGCACGCCTAGTTTCACCAGCACCGCCCGCGTCTACAACTGGGACTGGGGGGCTAACCGACGGGGCGGCCTGATTGACACCTGGCGTGTCACTCTGTTCGGACTGGGGACCGCGCCCAACGAGGTTCTCCGCCTGCCCGACTCCGGGTACAGTATTGGCAGCGGCTACGACGCCCTGGTGCTCTATGCGACCGAGACGCGGCTGACCATCAAGTACACCCGCGAGGATAATGTCGTGCGCGGCTACACGCTGCACCTGGAGAACGTGTGCGCCGAGCCGAGCCTGTTGGCCCTCTACCGCCAGTTGAACGCCCAGGGACGCGGCACCCTGCCGGCGTTGCGGGCGGGCCAGCCGCTCGGCCGCGCGACGCGCTCCGAGGTACGGGTCGCCATCCGCGACACGGGCAACTTCATGGACCCGCGCTCCCGCAAGGACTGGTGGCGCGGGAGATAGGGACGGAGGACGAAGGACGAAGGACCAAGAGAATTTTGGTCATTGGTCTTTCGTCCTTCGTCGGAGACGGACCTATGCCAGACTACGGGCTGCGGGGGCGGGTCGCCCTGGTGACGGGCGGGAATACGGGGATTGGGGCGGCGACGGCGCGGGCGTTGGCGGGCGAGGGCGCCCATGTTGGCATCGCCTACTACCGCTTCCCGGAGCGGGCGGCGGCGCTGGTCGAGGAGCTACGCGGCCTGAGCGGACGAGCGACCGCCGTCGCGGTGGACCTGGCCGATACCGCCGCCCTGGTCCCGCTGTTGGACCGCGTGGAGGCCGACCTGGGGCCGCTGAGCATCCTGGTCAACAACGCGGCCCACTCCGAGCGCGATGGCTGGGCCGCCCTGACGGCTGAGGAGCTGGACCGCCACTTCGCCGTCAACAGCCGGGCGACAGCGCTGCTGACGGCGGAGTTCGCCCGGCGGTTTCAAGCGGGCCAGATGGCGGGGGGGCGGGTCATTAATCTTACGTCGGGGCAGAGCTTGGGGCCGATGTCGGGCGAGTTGGCCTACGTCGCCAGCAAGGGCGCGATTGAGGCGTTGACCGTGACGCTGGCGGCGGAACTCATGCCGCTGGGCATCACGGTCAACGCGGTGGACCCTGGCATCACCGACACGGGGTGGATTACCGACGAGTTGCGCGACTTGCTGCTGCCGCGAATGCCGCTGGGCCGCTTCGGCC
>CAZFUK010000510.1:0-4274 GCA_964522005.1 uncultured Anaerolineales bacterium
TGTTACTGGAGGGAGTTGGCAATTCGGAGCACCTCGGTTTCGGTGAACGCGCCGCCGACGGCGTAGACGACCCCTTCCTTCTGCCAGACCACGCCGCTGCCCAGGCCGCTCGAGTCACCCACGAACAGCCCCTGACCGCCCTGCACGGTGACCGGGTGCGAGTTGTACTCGTTGACCGGGATGGGGATGGGCAGCATCGAGGTCGGGTCGGTGATGGCGCCGAGGGAGGCCACCAACTGCGGGTCAATACCCGGCTGGCTCAGCAGGTACGTCTTGATCTCCTCGAGGGTCGCGCCGCTCGACGTCACCGTCGGGGCGCGCATCTGAACGACGACGAGGAACGAGCTATTCACGAGCTTGGCAGCCGGCCCGCGCGGCCCCTGCGCCTGGCGCAGTTCCGCCTTATTCGCCGCGTTCAGCACGCTGGGGTCGCCATACACCGTCGTGACGCCCGTGGGGATGGTCACGTGGAGCGTCGAACCGTCCACGTTCGCCGGCATAGGTGGCAGGGTCTGGCCGCGCTGGCCGGCGGTCTGGGCCGCCTTGGCCGCGCGGAACGTGAACTCCGCCTGGCCGCCCCCCATGAGGGTATAGAGCGCCTGATCCGTGGTCAGGCCGCTGGGCAGGTAGCGGGGCTGGACCAGGGTCAGGCCCGCTGCCTGGGCCGCTTCCACCGCGCTCGCCACCTGTCGCGTCGTCGGCTCCTGGATGCTGCGCATGTCCCCATACCCTTCCAGGTTGGGGATGGTGCGCATCTGCTGCGGCGTGACCGGCACGGCCACGAACTGCTTGGGCGTAAACAGGTTGAGAATGCCCTGGGCATACGAGCCAAGCGGGGTGTACATCACGGCCAGCAACAGCGCGGCCAGGGCGGCCACCGCCGTGGCGGGCTTCAACCAACGTCGCATCAAACCTTGCTGGGTCACGGGTAACATCCTTTCCAATAGGACGGAAGACGGAAGACGGAGGACGGAGGATGAACGGGCTTGCGCCGTTCGTCCTTCATCGGCTGCGCGCTCTCGGAGTCGGGCAAAGGCCAGGGTTGGGTCCACGGGCGGGACAGGGTCGGCCAGGGCGGCGCCTACGAAGGACGCTGTCGCCTGGAGGTCGGCCAGCCGGCCCTGGCAGTGGGCGCACTGCGCCAGGTGAGCCTGGTCGGCCTGGGAAAGGGTGAAGCCCCGGTTCGCCTCATCCAGCCAGCGGCGCAACAGACCATCATCGAGATGGGTCACGGGTCAACTCCTTTCGCAGCGCGGCCTCGGCCCGGCTCAGGCGCGCGCCGACCTGGTTGATGCCGACGCCGAGCGCGGCCGCGACCTCGGCATAGCTCAACCCACTGTAGCGTAGCAGGAGAACCGTCGCATGGTGTTCGGGCAGTCGGCTCAGCGCCTCGCCCACCGCCCGCCGCTGCTCGGCCTCTTCCACGGCCATCTCAGGGTCGTCGGCCTCTGTCGCCCTCGTCCACCGCCGGCCGTCGAGGTTGGCCTGGTCGCGGCGTTCGCGCCGGGCGCGGCTGACGGCGGCGTTAAAGGCCGTGTGGGCCGCCGCTTTGTGCAGCCACGCCGCCGCGTAGGGCGCGTCGGGCGCGTGCTGACGGTGATAGGCGTAGAACACGTCCTGCGCCACGTCCTCGGCAGCATGGATGTCACCCAGAATCCGGTAGGCGATGGCGACCACCTGGCTGTACTGGGCGGCAAACAGCCGCTCGAAGGCGCGTTCGGGGTCGGCCGTGTCGGCCCGACGGAGCTTGTTCACGCCAACCGCCATGCGTGGGTCTCCCTGCGTGTGTCTACTGTATAAGCAGCGGCCGGGGGCAAAATGTGACAACCGAGGCGGGGAATTCGCAAGAAACTGTCTAACTAGACCAGGGAGGCGACCAGGGCGATAACCGCCGTGAGTTCAAAGGGTTTGGCGAGGAAGGCATCGTAGCGGCAGCCGGCGGTATTCGCCGGCTTGCGGCCGGCGCTCATAAAGACGAGCGGGATGTCGCGGTAGTCAGGTTGGGCACGCACGGCGCGGCACAGGCTGACCCCGTCCATCAGCGGCATCATCACGTCACATAGAATCAGGTTGGGACGCGCCTCGGCCACCTGCGCCAGCCCTTCGCGCCCGTTCCCCGCTACGATGACCTGGTACCCCTCTTCCTCCAGTACGGTTTGGAGCAACTCAGCGATGTCGGGTTCGTCATCCACGACAAGAATCTTCGGCATGGCTACTCGGTGTGACTGGTAGGCGGTGGGTTAACGACAGCAGACGGCGGCGTGGGGGGAGAAGTCGCCTCCCCAGTGGCCTCCGCGCCTACCCGAATCGCTGCAACTTCAATGCCGTTGGAGGTGATGCTAAACTCGCGGATGGAGGTATCATACGCGCTCTGACGGGCCTTGAGCACGGAAAGCAGCCGCACGAGCCGCGACTGGCGTTCCACATAGCGCAGAAAAATGATATTATCCACCGAGACGGCCAGCCCCTCGACAGGCGGGCGGACGGTCACGTCAAACAGTTCAGGCAACTCAGCTGAGAGGAGGAAGGTGACACCCAGGGCGCGCAGTTTAGTGCCGAGGGCCACCAGGTAGCGGCTGATGCGCTCAGGGTGCTCGGCCGACATCTGAAAGCCGCTCAGGCCGTCCACAAACAGCCGGCGCACCCCGCGCCGCGTCACCTCGTCCAGCAGCCGATGGCTCAGCACGTCCAGGTTGATTTCCAAGGGGGGGTACCAGGCCATATGCAGCGTGTCGTTGGCGACGTAGGGGTCAATGGCCAGCCCCAATGAGTTGGCTTTCACAATCAGGTCGGAGGGCGGCTCGTAGAAGCCGAAGTAAAGGGATGGCTCACCCGACCGCGCGCCGGCCGCGAGGAAGTGCAGCCCGAGCGACGATTTGCCCGTGCCGGGCGCGCCGAGAACCACGCTCGTCGAGCCTTCGACCACGCCCCCTTGCATCATCTCGTCGAGACCAGGCACCCCAAAACTCAGACGATTGCCTCGCGCGGTCGGCACAGCCAACTCTGACGCCAGGAGAACCTCGGTACGTGGGTAGACCGTCACCCCTTCGCCCGTGATGGAAAATACATGACGGCCGGGCAGCATATCACTGCCTCGGAGTTTCCAGACCAGCATCTCCCGCACCGCGCGCTGGCCGATCAGGGTATAGTCTAGCTCGATCAGGCCATCCACCAGGGCATATTCGGGCCGATGGCGGCTCTCGTCGAAGGGCGCGAGCAGCAGGGTGGTGCAGCCCAGCGCGTGCGTATGGACCTGGAGCAGGTGGACGAAGCGGTTGAACTCAATCTCTGAGTTGCTGAGGTGGCGCACTGTTTCCAGGCTATCCAGAACGAGCAGCGTCGCTTTGCGGTCGCGCACCGTCTGGCGCAGCATATCGAGCAGACCGGTCAGCCCCTCCTTCTCGAGGGCCGTGTAGCCGCTGACGTAGAGCATGCTGTCGCCGACGACGTCCGGATTAAAGAAGGCCAGGGATTGGATATGGCTCACCATCAACCCGTGCGGCTCGACGAGCAGCGTCGCGTAGAGCGCGCGGCCGCCGGAGGCGACGTGGTTGAAGCAGATCTGATTGCTGAGCACGGTCTTGCCGGTGCCCGGCAGGCCGGCCATGAGGTAGAGGCCGCCGCGCAGCAGCCCACCCTTTAGAATCGTGTCAAGACCCGCCACCCCCGTCTGTACCCGTTGGCCGCGCTCGCCTGGTTCGACCACTGGACTCATACCGGCCTCTCGCTCTCTTGGACCAGGTTGACCTGGCTCTGCCTCTGACTTCACGTGCAGTATATACCCACTTCTACCCCGCGTCAATGATTATCCCACCCGGATTATCCCCCGCGCCCGTTGTCCCAATCCCACTGCCAGACGGCCGCCAGGTAGTCGTAGATCGGCGGGCTGTGGAACTGAAGCGCTAGCTCGCGGTTGAGCTTGTGGCTCGTCTCGCTGCCGTTGAGACTGCCCACGTGGACCCAGCCCTCGCCGCCCAGGCGCACCAGGGCCATCTTGTTGTGGATGCCCAGCCCCGTCGGGTTGGCGGTGCGGCACTGGATGTCCAGCCCTTCGAGGACCGCCAGGCTGTTGACGTAGACGCAGGTGGCGCGGTTGGCGCGCGGCTCGCCCACATCATCAAAGAAGCTGTCCAGCAACAGGCGGACGGTGGCGCCTCGGCGGGCGGCGGCCAGGTAGGCGTCCAGGCGGGGGTTGGGGTCCTGGGCCGGACTCGAACTGGTCACCCCCCACCAGGTTTGCTCCGTCAACTGCTCGGTCAGCACGGTGTCGCCCC
>CAZFUK010000511.1:0-4249 GCA_964522005.1 uncultured Anaerolineales bacterium
GATGCCCAGGCTGTAGACGGCGACGGCGACGGCGAGCAGGGCGAGCAGCAGGCCGAGACGCAGCCCGAGGGAGCCGCTGCGCCGGGTCGGGCCGACGGAGGGCGCGGGGCGCGGCGTGAAGGGCTGGACGGGCAGGCGCGGAGCCGGGGTAGCGGTAGGCATGGCTCCCCTTTTCTAGCGGGCCGAGTTGACGGCCCGATGGCGAGCATAGGCCAGCGCGGCCAGCGAGACCAGGGCGCCGACGAGCGCCAGCCGAGGGCCGATGGCCGGGGCGGTGAGCGAGGGCGCCTGGGTCGCGGCCTGGGGGGTGGGCACGGTCGCGTTGAGCAGGGCGACTAGTTCGCCCGCGCGCCGTTGGGTGACGGCTAGCAGGCTGCGGCAGAAGACGGTGGCGCCGACGAGGCCGAGCGTCCGCCAGTAGAGCCAGAACAGCGCACGGGCGGCCGGTTCGGTGGGCGCCAGGAGTCGCGTCTCGCTCGTGATGCGCGTCCCACCCGGCACGTCCTCGAACAGGAAGTTGGTCACGGCCCTGGCGTAGGGCGGGAACTCACCGTGGATGAACCCGTCGCGGCTCTTGATCGGCGCGAAGGGCGTCGCGGTCCAGAAGGCGCCCAGGTAGGCGATGGCGAACTCGTAGCCGTGGACCTCTTCCACCAGCGCGCCCTCGACGTGGCGCATGCCCTCGATGAGGGGCGTGTCGTCCAGACCGGCCGTCTGGCCGAGGCTGCGGACGGCCAGCAAGGCGCGGAACAGCGGCATGTCGGACAGGTGGGCGTGTTCGAAGGCGTGGTAGACGATGTCGCGCGGGTAGGGCAGGGTGGCCTCACAGGCCGTCCAGGTATCGAAGGTGGGCATAAGGCCCTCGATGAGGGTGCTGGTCGGGAACGTGGGGGCCTCGTCGGCCAGCCCTTCGAGCATGACCTGTTGGTCGTTCAGGTCGGGCGCAAATGACAGCATAGGCTCTCCTCTCACGGGCGGGCATATACGCCGGCGTATACGTCGCCCTGGGTCGGGATGTGTTCATCGCGGCGGCTGGTCTCGGTGAACCCTTCGGCCTGCCACAGGCTCTTGACCTCGCCGGGGGCGATGAAACGCATGGGTTCGCGGACGAAGACGCGGCCTTCAGGCGTCAGCAGACGAGCCAGCGCCTTGACGATGGGCGGCCGCTCGCCGGCCGGGATGTCGTGGAGGACGAAGTGGATGAAGACGGCGTCGAACGAGGCGGCGGGTAGGTCCAGCGTGGTGATGTCGCCCAGGACAAAGGCGACGTTGGGGTAGTCATGGAGCGCCTGGCGGCAGACATCGAGCCAGACGTGGGAGATATCCAGGCAGGTCAGCCGGCCGCCGCCCGGCAGCAGCCGCGCCGCCAGGTAGCGGGCGGGCGTACCGGCGCCGGAGCCGAAGTCAAGGACACGCTCATCGCCGACCAGGTCCAGACTCTCGACATAATGCTCATAGACCGAGTGGGCCAGCGCGCCAGCGGCGCGGGTAACCATCACTTCGAGGGTGTTCGGTTCGTGGATTGCCATGGCGGCCTCCTAGACCGGCTGTGGCACGGGGACGGGCTGCATAGGCTGGCGGATGACCGTCTTCATCTTGTCGGGGGCGGCGCGGCGCGGGTCGCTGAGGTAGATTTCGTGGTGCTTGTCGCGCAAGGCGTAGCCCTGGGCATGGATGAAGGCGTGCAGCCGCTCAATCGTCGGCGCTTCGGCCGCGAACGGCCCGATGTGCATGATCTGGGCGCTCAGCCCCTCGTGGAAGCGGTCGAAGCGCACGAGCGGCAGGGCCGCTAAGTCCTTCTTGGCCGCCGCCTGGTGGAGCGCCTCGCTCACCAGGTCCGCTGTGATCTGGGGCGGCTGCATGATCATCATCGTCCAGTCCCAGTCGTCCTTGGCCGCCGTCGTAAAGGCGTCCATGTCGGCCGCCCACCACAGCCCTTCCAGGGGCGCAACGCCGAAGTCCATCCCCGCGCCCTTCTTGAGCATAAACTTGAGGGTGTAGGCGACGCTGTAGAGGGCCTGGACGGCGTCGGCGTAGGCGGCCGACGTGTTCGGGTCGCCGTGGCCGTCCACCATCAGGAAGTTCATCTCAGGCACGTCCACGACGACGGGGGCTTTGCTCGGCGGACCGTACAGGGTCTTGAAGTCCTTGCGGGGGTCTAAGACTGTCATGAGAGGTCTCCTTAGACCGGGCCAGACCTGACAGGTTTCAGAAACCTGTCAGGTCTCGACCATTACGCCTCGACGGCCGCGCCGGCCGGCTGCTTGCCGTGGGCGGCCGCCTTCGGGCTTTCGATGCGCACGGCGCACACCTTGTACTCCGGTATCTTCGCCAACGGGTCGAGGGCGAAGTCCTGGGTCAGGATGTTGGCGGGCGCCTCCTTCCAGTGGAAGGACAGGAAGACGGTGCCCTGGGGCACGCGGTCCGTGACGCGCACCTGGGTTCGCACCTGGCCGCGCCGACTGGTCAGCAGCGCCGGGCCGCCGTCGCGCAGGCCGGCCTGCTCGGCGTCATACGGGTTGACCTCGGCGTAGCCGCGCGACTCGCGCCAGTTCAGGCCCTCGCTGCGGCGCGTCATCGTGCCCGTGTGGTAGTGGTACAGGATGCGGCCCGTGGTCAGGATGAGCGGGTACTCGGCGTCGGCGCCCTCGGCGGGCAGCTGCGCCGTCACGGCGTGGAACTTGCCCAGGCCGCGCGTGAACCGGGCCGTGTGCAGGATGGGCGTGCCAGGGTGGTCGGCCGTCGGGCAGGGCCAGGTGAGGCCCTCGCCCCCCAGGCGACTGTGGTGAATGCCTCCGTAGCTCGGCGTGACGCGGGCGATTTCGTCCATGATGGCTGCCGTCGAGGCGTAGCGCCACGCGGCGGCCTTGTCCGGCGTGTGGCCCAGCTTCGCCTCCAGCCTCTCGCCCAGTTGGCCCACAATCTGCCAGTCGGGGAGGGACTGGCCCGGCGCGGGCAGGACGGGCACGATCATCTGGACGCGGCGCTCGGTGTTGGTGAAGGTGCCGTCCTTTTCGAGGTAGGAAGCGGCGGGCAGGACGACGTGGGCCAGTTGGGCGGTCTCGCTCAGGAAGATGTCCTGGACGACCAGGAAGTCCAGCGCTCGCAGGGCCTCCTCGACGTGGGTCAGGTTCGGATCCGAGAGCATCGGGTTCTCGCCCATGACGTACATCGCCTTGAGCTTGCCCTCCAGGACCGCATGCATCATCTCAACCACGGTGATGCCGGGCTTGTCGGGCAGGTCGGCCAGACCCCAGGCCCCCGCTATGGCCTGGCGTTTGGCGGTGTCGGTGACGGGCTGGTAGCCGGGCAGGACGTTGGGCAGGGCGCCCATGTCGCACGCGCCCTGGACGTTGGACTGGCCACGCAGCGGGTTGACGCCGGTAGACGGCTTGCCGATCTGCCCGCTCAGCATCGCCAGGTTCGCCAGGGTCAGCACCAGGTCGGTGCCGTTGCTGCGCTGGGTGATGCCCATCGCGTAGAGGATGGTCGAGTGACCACGGGGGAGGGAAGGCGTATTGAGTAATGCGTCATTCGTATTGCGTAATGCGTATTGCGTATTTTTCGGTCCTCCGTCGTCCGTCGTCCGTCGTCCGTCGTCCGTCGGCGCGTCGGCCCGCAGCCCCAGCGCGTACAGGCGGGCGGCCTGCTCGATGAGTTCGGGCGAGACGCCCGACATGAGCGCGGCGACCTGGGGCGTGACCTCGCGGACGCTGTGTTCGAAGGCTTCGAAGCCTTCGGTGCGCTCGGCGATGAAGTCCAGGTCGGCCCAGCCTTCGCGCAGGATGACATGGGCCATCGCCAGGAAGATGTAGACGTCGGTGCCGGGCTTGGGCTGGAGGAACAGCGTCGCGTGGTCCACCAGGGGCACGCGGCGCGGGTCAATGATGACCAGGTTCGCGCCCTGCTTGGTCGCCCGCACCACCTCGTAGCTGATGACCGGGTGCGACTCGGCGGTGTTGGAGCCGGTAATCAGGATGCAGTCGGCGTGGCGGATGTCGCGGATGGGGTTGGTCATCGCGCCACTGCCGAAGGCCATGCCCAGGCCGGTGACGGAACTGGAGTGGCACAGCCGCGCGCAGTGGTCCACGTTGTTGCTGCCAATCGTGGCGCGGAAGAGCTTCTGGAACAGGTAGTTCTCTTCGTTGGTGCAGCGCGCCGAGGCCAGGCCCGCCACGGCGTCCCCGCCGTGGGCCTGAATCGTCTCCGCCAGCTTGCCCGCGATGATGTCGAACGCCTGCTCCCACGA
>CAZFUK010000512.1:0-4240 GCA_964522005.1 uncultured Anaerolineales bacterium
ACCGCCACCGCCACCGCCACCACCCGGACCACGACCGCCACTCGGGGCCGGCCGCCGTGATTGCTCATCCATAGCTGATTATTCCCTCTGCTTGCTCACGCCAGGTGACCTGTTGGGTCGTCACCCGACTCGCTTTTAAAAAGACCCGACGCGGGGTTAGAAATCGAGACCCGCTTCGCGGGCCGCGTCGGCCAGGGCCTTGATGCGGCCGTGGTAGATGTAGCCACCCCGGTCGAAGACGACCTTGCCAATGCCGGCCGCCAGCGCGCGCTGCGCGATGAGGCGGCCCACAGCCTTGGCCTCGTCCATCTTCTTCAACTGGCCCAGTTGCGACTTGAGTTCCGCGTCCAGGGTAGACGCCGCGACCAGCGTGTGGCCGCGCGAGTCGTCAATCACCTGGGCGTAGATGTGCATCAAGCTGCGGTAAACGTTCAGGCGAGGCCGCTCCGGCGTGCCCTCCACCCGCTTGCGTACTCGTTCGTGACGGCGAATCCGCGAGATGCGCCGCTCGGAAGTCTTCGACATCTAGCTCTCCTCGGGTCGCCACCGCCCTGGTTGGCCCCTGGGGTTGGACCAGCGCGGGACGCCCCGCAATCCAAGTAGGAATGAGGAATTAAGAATTAAGAGGATTGGCGGTCAACATCTTCTTCCTAATTCTTAATTCCTACCTCTTAATTATTTCTTAGCGCCCTTGCCGGCCTTGCCGGCCTTGCGGCGGATGCGCTCACCGGCGTACAGCACACCCTTGCCCTTGTACGGCTCAGGCGGCCGGATGCGGCGAATCTTAGCCGCGACCTCGCCCACCACTTCCTTGTCATTGGCGTCAATGGTGACGATACGCCCGGTCTTGTCCACCGAGAACTTAACGCCCGTGGGCGGCTCGAAGACGACAGGGTGGGAGAAGCCCAGGTTCAGCACCAGGTTCTGGCCTTGGACCTCGGCGCGGTAGCCGACGCCCTCGATGTTGAGGACGCGCTGGAAACCCGTGGCGACGCCGGTGACCATGTTGGCGAGCAACGCGCGGCTCAGGCCGTGCAGGGCGCGGTGGTCCTTCTGGTCCGTCGGGCGCGTCACGTGCAGGGTGCTGTCTTGCTGGTCAATGGTGATGGCCGGGTGGAACGCGCGGGCCAACTCACCACGCGGCCCCTTGACCGTCACCTGGCTGCCTTCGACCTTCGCCGTCACCCCTTTAGGCAGGGGAACAGGCATTTTGCCAATTCGGGACATGGTTAGGCTCCTTACCACACGTAGGCGAGGACTTCACCGCCCACGCCCTGGCGCCGCGCATCCTTGCCCGTCATGACGCCCTTCGGCGTGGACATGATAGCGACACCCATGCCACTCAGCACGAGTGGAATCTCGTCACGGCCCGCGTACACCCGCCGGCCGGGGCGGCTGATGCGCTTGAGGCCGCTGACCACCGCCTGGCGGTCGGTCGTGTACTTGAGCTGGATGCGCAGGGTCTTCTTGATGCCGTCCTGCATCACCTCGAAGTCCTGGATAAAGCCCTCGCTCTTGAGAATGGCCGCGATGGCTTCCTTCATCTTCGAGCTGGGCATCACGACCGTGCTATGCCGCGCCAGGGAGGCGTTGCGCAGCCGGGTTAACATATCGGCAATAGGATCAGTAATCTGCATCGATACACCTCGTCTACCAGCTCGACTTCACGACGCCGGGAATCTTGCCTTCGAGGGCCATCTGGCGGAAGCAAATGCGGCACAGGCGGAAGCGGCGCATGTACCCACGGGGACGACCGCACACCGAGCAGCGATTGCGTACCCGCTGCGGATACTTGCGAAATCTCTCACGCACAACCATAGACTTCTTAGCCATGAGCTTTCCTCTTCCTACGACTGCCGGAACGGCATGCCCATCAGGGCGAGCAGCCGCCGCGCTTCCTGGTCCGTAGTGGCCGTCGTGACGATGGTGATTTCCATGCCACGCACCTTGTCAATCTTATCGTAGTCGATCTCCGGGAAGATCAACTGCTCGCGCAGGCCCAGCGTGTAGTTGCCGCGCCCGTCGAAGGCGTCGCGCGGCACACCACGAAAGTCGCGGGTACGGGGCAGGGCGATACGCACCAGCCGCTCCAGGAAGTCGTACATCCGCTGGCCGCGCAGCGTCACCTTGACGCCGATGGCGTTGCCCTCGCGCACCTTGAACGTGGCGATGGACTTCTTAGCTCGCGTGATGACCGGCTTCTGGCCCGTCACCGTCGTCAGGTCGCGCACCGCCGCGTCGAGAGACTTCGGGTTCTGAAGCGCCTCACCCGCGCCGATGTTGACCACAACCTTCGTAATCTTCGGAACCTGCATCACATTCTTATACCCAAACTCCTGCATGAGTTGGGGCATGATCTGCTCCGAGTAGCGTGTCTTGAGCGTCATCGTTTACCTCCGCTCCTCGAAGACATGGCCGCACTTGCGGCACACCCGAGCCTTGTCGTGGCCTTCGCCCTGGAACCCAATGCGCACGCCCTTCTGACAGGTGGGGCAGTACAACATCACGTTGGACAGGTGCATCGGCGCCTCGCGCTCGATGATGCCGACCTGGGTGCGCACATTGCCCGTGCGGCGCTGGTGCTTCTTCACCAGGTTGACCCCCGAGACGATCACACGGTCCGTCTTGAGAATCACCTCGTGCACCTCGCCGCGCTTGCCTTTTTCATCACCGCTGATGACCTCAACGGTGTCACCCTTCTTGATACGCTGCATAATTCCCTTCCACTCTCATCCCTGCGGAAGTTCAACGCAGCCCAGTGACAGAGCGGTCCAACGCGGCGGCTTGGCTGTAGTCGGTAGTCAGTATTCGGTAGTCAGAAGGAGTGCCTCATATCTGACTACTGACTACGGACTACTGGCATCTGACCAGCCGCCCGCCTTCCGGCGTTCCGACGCCTCCACGGCGCCGGCCATCCGGCGGCTCGCGCTCCGACGACGGAGGACGGAGGACGGAGGACGGACGAGGCTTAGAGCCTCCGTCCTCGGTCATCGGTCGTCCGTCGCCCGAAGGGCTGGCCGCTCGATCGCTGTGTCTCTGTGCTGCTGTTAAAGAAACGACTATCCTAATCCGTCTTACAGTGTCTCAGGCGCGAGGGAGACGATCTTGGTGAAGCCGCGCTCGCGCAACTCGCGAGCGACCGGGCCAAAGATACGCGTCCCCTTCGGGTTCTGCTCGTTGTCCAGGATGACCGCCGCGTTCTCGTCGAACTTGATGTAGCTGCCATCCGGACGGCCATATTCCTTCGCCGTGCGCACCACGACGGCCCGCACCACATCGCCCTTCTTGACCGAGCCTTGCGGGGCGGCGGCCTTGACCGAGCAGATGATGATGTCGCCGACGCTGGCGTAGCGGCGCTTGGAGCCACCAATCACCTTCACGCACATCAACTCTTTGGCGCCGGTGTTATCCGCCACCTTGAGACGTGTATATTCCTGGATCATGGCTACTCCTCCACCACCTGGACTTCAGCCACCTCTTCGATGGCGCCCTGGCCGCGCTGGAGCCACTCGATAATGACCCACCGCTTCTCGCGGCTCAGCGGTCGGGCTTCCTCGATCCGCACCATGTCCCCAATCTGGGCCTGGTTGTTCTCGTCGTGCGCCTTGTACCGCTTGGTCGTGCGAATCGTCTTGCGGTAGAGGGGGTGCTGCTTGATGGTCTCGACCGCCACGACGGCCGTCTTGTCCATCTTGTTACTGACCACCTGGCCGACCATGCGCCGGCGGCGCGAGACGACAGTTGTCTGGTCGCTCATTCTGACTTCTCCTGCTCGTACTGCTGCCATATCTCGCGCTCGCGCATCACAGTCTTAATCCGAGCGATCTCGCGCTTGACTTCCTTCAACCGGTTGGGGTTGGGCAGGCGGTTGGTGGCGAACTGGAAGCGCAGGTTCATCATCTCCAGGTACTTGTCGTCCAGGGCCTTCGCCAACTCGCCCGCGTTCATCCCGCGCACCTTATCCGCCAGCAATAGTTCACGGCGCTTCATGACCCAACCTCCTCATCCGTCAGCGTCCCAATCTGGGGCCGCGTGATGATCTGGGTCCGGATGGGCAGCTTGTGCCCGGCCAGGCGCAACGCCTCGCGCGCCACATCCTCGGTCACGCCGGCCATCTCGAACAGCACGCGGCCCGGCTTGACGACGGCCGCGAAGTGATCCACCGCGCCCTTGCCCGACCCCATGCGCGTCTCAGCGGCGCGCTTGGTCACCGGGTGGTCGGGGAAGATGCGAATCCAGA
>CAZFUK010000513.1:0-4238 GCA_964522005.1 uncultured Anaerolineales bacterium
TCGCGCCTTCCAAGGGAGCGCGGACCACGAAGGCTTCAACGTCTCGAATCTTCATAGCGACTCCAGGCTTCGGGGTTGACGGCGTCAGCGGGGTAGTGGCCGCTCACGGCCTCGAGGATGCTGCTCACATCCAGGCCGCGCACGCGCAGCGGGTCGAACAGGCCAGGGGCATCGGCCAGCATCGGCGGGGTGGCCGGCACGCGGCTAGATAGCATAGCGGCGCACCTTGTCCTCGATGATGTCGATGCCCAGGCCGGGGCCGTGGGGCACGTGGAAGTAGCCGTGCTCGATGCGGAAGGGTTCGGTGATAATGGCGTCGCCGATGGGGTTCGCGCCGTACCAGAACTCCATGACGCTCTGGTTGGGTAGGGCCGCCGCCAGGTGGACACTGGCCGCGAAGTGGATGGCCGAGCCAATGCTAACGTGGGGCGTGGCGGCCTTGCCAAAGGCGTCGGCCAGCTCGGCAATGCGCTTGCACTCAGTCAGGCCAGCGGCGCGGCAGACGTCCGGCTGGACCACATCCACGCCCCCCGCCAGGAGCAGGTCGCGGGTCTGCCAGCGGTTGAAGATGAGGTCACTGGCGATGGGCAGGTCAAGGGTGCGGGACAGGCGGGCGTAGCCCTCGATCTCCTCCGGCGGCAGGGGCGCTTCCAGCCAGCCGACGCCTAGCTTCTCCAGCCCCCGCCCCAGGGCGATGGCGTCGGGCAGGTTGTACATGGCCGCCGCATCGGTGAAAATCTGGAAGTCGGGGCCGAGGGTCTCGCGCACTGTGGCGACGGAGCGCAGGTCGCCCACTACGCCCAGGCCAATGCCCATCTTGACGGCGCGGAAGCCGCGGCTGCGCACGTCCTCGGCGGTAGCCTTGAGGCGCTGCCAGGCGTCGGGGGGCGCGTCAGCGCGCAGGCCGGGAATACCGGAGGCGTAAATCTTCACCCGCTGGCGGAAATTGCCGCCCAGCAGCTTGCTGAGAGGCACGTCCAGGGCCTTGCCTGTCAGGTCCCACAGGGCGATGTCGATGCCGCTCATGGCCTCCATCCAGAAGCCGGTGTGGTGGCCGCGAATGCGCATCGCGCCGTAGAGTCGCTCCCATTGAAGGGCCGGGTTGGTGGGGTCTTCGCCCAGCAGAAGGCCCGTCATCAGGTCGCGAATAATGGTCGCCGTGACGGTCGGCGCGACGGGCGACTTGGCCTCGCCCCAGCCGACCAATCCAGTGTCGGTAGTAATCTTGACGATGGTCGTGTCGACTGTCTGGGAATAGGCGGCGCGGCTACGCCAGTGGTAAGGATAGGCGGCGCGGTCGTCGCCGGTCGGCAGGCCGGGCGCATTGCTCAGGCTAGGCTTGTTGCGCCCCCACGACTGGTTGCCCCAGTACACGTCGCCGGGGCGCATCGAGGCCTGGATGGGGATGGCTTCCACATCAGTGATTCGCATGGTGACTCTCACGTTCCGCTAGCCGCGCAGGCCGCCGAGGGCCAGGCCGCCACGGAGATAGCGCTGCAGGATAACGAAGACAAGCAGGGCCGGGATGGAGGCGATGACCGATGCGGCCATCATCTGTTCGACCAGGACGACGTACTCGCCGATGAAGGAATACAAACCGAGGGAGATGACCCACTTGTCCTCGCTGCTGGTGAGCACGTAGGCCAGCAGGTACTGGTTCCAGCTTTCGAGGAAGGCGAACAGGGCCACGGCAGCCAGGCCGGGGATGGCGAGGGGAACGGTGACGCGCAAGAACGCTCCCAGACGGTTGCAGCCGTCCACCATCGCGGCCTCCTCGAACTCGGCAGGGATGGTCTGCATGTAGCCCCACAGAATCCAGATGGCCAGGGGCAGCAGGAAGGACATATAGGCGATGGACACACCTTGCAGGGTGTTGAGCAGGCGGTAGTTGCGGAAGATGAGGAACAGGGGCACGACCAACGCCGAGGCGGGCAGCAATTGGGTCATCAGGACGAAGAAGATGACGCCGGTGCGGCCACGGAAGCGAAAGCGGTTGAGGCTGTAGGCTGCCAGCAAGCTGAGAGGCACAACCAGCGCAGTGGAGAAGATGGTCACTACGAAGGTATTGAGAATCCAGAGCGGCATGGGCTTGCGCTGGAGGACGGCCTTGTAGGCGTCGAGGCTGAAGTCGTGAGGAAGCAGTAGCGAGACGTTGGCCATACTCGACCCCTGGGGTTGGACAGAGGCCATCACCATCCAGTAGAAGGGGTAGAAGATCGCCACGGCGGTGAAAGCGACGACGAGGCCGAAGCCGATCCTGTACAGGCCGCCCGTCTGGCGGCGTCCCTGGGCCATCAGTCCATCTCCTCTCGGCCGCGCAGCAGCTTGAAGTAGGTGACGATCATGCCGGCGCTGATGATGAACAGGAGCGTGGCGAGGGTGGATGCGGTTCCCACCCGATAGTACTTGAAGGCTTCCTCGTAGGTGAAGACGGACAGGACGCGCGTCGCGTCGCCGGGCCCACCCGCCGTCAGTACCCAGGCGACGGTGAATAGCTTGAAGCAGGAGATGGTGAGTAGCACCAGCACCACAAGGTTGACGGCGCGCAGGCTGGGCATGGTGATGCCCCGGAAGCGCTGCCAGCGGCCCGCGCCATCCACCGAGGCCGCCTCGTACAGTTCGGGTGAGATGCTCTGCAAACCCGCCAGGATGAGCAGGGTAGCGGTGGGGAACTCGCGCCAGGCGGTGGTGATGATGATGGCGGCCATAGCGGTCGTGCTCTGGTACAGCCACGGGATACCCTGCTCGATGAGACCCAGGCGCTTGAGGATCTCGTTGATGGGGCCGATCTGCGGGTTGAACATGATGTACCAGATGAGGGTCGTCACGAGCCAGGGCGTCGCCCAGGGAATGACGATCATGGCCCGCGCGACGCCCCGGAACTTGAAGTCCACGTTCAGCATGAGAGCTGTCGCCAGGCCGAGGCCGAAGCTGCACGCCACACAGCCGAAGGTGTAGATGAGGGTGACCTGGAGGGAATGCCAGAAGGCCGGATCGGTCAGGACATCGACGTAGTTCTGAGCGCCGACGAAGGTACGCCCTTCCGGCCGTAGCAGGTTCATGCTGAAGAAGCTGAGATAGAGGTTGTACAGCATGGGGAACAACACCACGGCCACGATAGCGACCATGGCCGGCGCGAGGAGCAGATAGGGCAGCCAGTCGTCGCCCCGACGGGCGCGACGCGTCGGGTGAGCGCCCACGGCGTGGTGGCTGACCTCACTTGTCGGGTTGACCATCGCGATGTCCTTTGGCGGCCAGCGGCTGACGAAGGACCGAGGACGAAGGACCAATGAGTGCATGGCCGACCCAATCAGTCTCTTCGTCCTTGCCCTTCGTCCTCGGTCTTCTTACTTCTTGTTGACGATCTTCTCGACGGCCTGCTGGGCTTCGTTCATGGCCTGTTCGACGGGCTTGTTGTTGTAGAGTATCTCGACCAGCTTGTCATTGATGATCTTCTGCACGTCGTTGTAGTAGATTTCCAGGCCAGGCGGGGCGACAGGCACCGACTTGGGCAGTTCCTTGTTGAAGACCTCGAACCAGGGGTTCGCCTTCAGGAACTCGGGTGTCACCGAGCCTTCTATGGGGTAGATGGTGCGGCTCTTCTCGACCCAGGTCTTGCCCCACTTGGGATCGGCGATGAACTTGAGATACGCGCACGCCTGGTCGTAGTTGGGCGACTTGGCGGCGATGCCGATAAGGTTGTTGATACCGCCGGTCGTCTTCTGGGTATCGGTGGGGATGGGGTAGATCTTGGTAACCTTGAGGGTGTCGGGAGCCTGACCCTCGAGCACGGCCCAGTACCACGCGCCGTCGATGCTCATGGCCGCCTTACCCTGGTTGTACCAGGCGTATTGCGCGCCCGCGTCCTTAACGCCCTTGGGCATCACACCCGCGTCAAAGAGGTCTTTGAAGAACTGGACACCCTTGATAACCTCCGGCGAGTTGAGGGCGGGCTTGCCGTCCTTAGAATAGTGGCCGCCGTAGCCCGCGATGAAGACCAGCGCGCCCTCGTACAGGCGGGAGTGGGCCAGATTGGTCAGCACCAGGCCGTACTGGTCTTTGCTCGGCACGGTCAGCGTCTTGGCGGCGTCCTTGAACTCGGCGAAGTTGGTGGGGACCTTGACGCCCGCCTCCTGGAACAGCTTGTCGTTGACGAACAGTTGCAGGGTACGCGCCGAGAGGTTCAGGGCGTAAGGCTTGCCGTCCTTGATGGCGTAGACCTTCTCGTCCTTGACCTT
>CAZFUK010000514.1:0-4238 GCA_964522005.1 uncultured Anaerolineales bacterium
CCCCTCCCTGCCCACGCCTCCCCCTTCCCTCCTAGGGAAGGGGGAGTAGACCCCCTTCCCTGCCCGCGCCTCCCCCTTCCTTCGTAGGGAAGGGGGCCGGGGGGTTAGGTCAGATGGACGCCCACCACCTGGACGACTCGCCGTTCCAGGTGGCGGGCGGGGTGGTGGGGCAGGGGGTTACGGGCAGGAGCCGCCGCTGCCGCCGCACTGGATGACCGGGGCCGGCGGGCGCTGCGTCGGCCGGTCGGGCTGCGCCCGGGCGGGCGCCGTCGCGGCCAGGGCCAGGGCCAGAACCAAAGTCAAACGATAGACCCTCTTCAACATGGTCAAGCTCTCTTTCTGTGCTTCACTGTGCTTCACTCTCACCTGTTTGAACACTGTGTATTGACAGAGGCCCGTGCCGTCGGCGCGCACGACGGCGTGGCCTCGTCGCCACCCGATCAACTCCGACCTCAACTGGCTCACAAACGTCTCCAAGACAATTACGGTCTGACAGGTCAAATTCCGTCGCTTGTTTGGCCGATTGACGCGAGGTTATCATGTTTGACCGACAAGGAGCAATCAGCTTCGTACAGAGGCATGGCACGGCGGTGGACCAGGCTCGCCTGGCCTATGCGCTGACCGGCGCGCCGGCCCCGGCCGAGGCGCTGGCCGAGGTGTTCGCGGGCCAGCGGGCCGATGGGGGCTGGGCGCCCTTCTGGGCGGCGGACTATAGCTCGCTGGACGCGACGTGTTTTCGGCTGGCTCAGGCGGAGGCGCTGGGGGCGTTGGGGGCGGAGGCGGCGCGGCGGGCGCTGGCGTTTCTGGCGGGTCGGCAGCAGGGGGCTGGGGCCTGGGAGGAGTCGGCCGAGGTGGCCGAGGTCGCGCCACCGTGGGCGCGGCCAGGCGACGCGGCGGCGCGGCTCTACCTGACCGCCAACTGCGGCTTCTGGCTGGCCCTGGCGGACGCGGCGAGTGAGGCGGCGGCGCGGGCGGCGGCCACCCTGGCGGCCGCTATGGATGCCGACGGCCGTCTGCCCGCCTTCCTGCATACCCACTGGCTCGCGGCGGGTCTGTGGTGGCGCGTCGGCCGGCGGGACACGGCGCGGTCGGCGCTGGCGTACCTGGCGACCCGCCTGCCCGACCTCGCGGCGAGCGGCCTGGCCTGGCTGCTCACCAGCCTGGACCTCGCCGGGCTGCCCCCGGACGACCCCCTACGACGGGCAGCCCTGGCCCGGCTGGCCGACCTTCAAGCGCCAGACGGGCGCTGGCCGAGTGAGGACGGCCCGTGGCGGGATGTGCATACAACGCTCGAAGCGTTGCGCGTGCTGGTAAGGAACAACAAGAAGGGCGCAGGCTGACTAGCCTGCGCCCTTCTCTTTCCGCTTCGTCCTATTCGCTCGGCGCCTGGGGAGGCGCGCCGTCCTGGGCCGGACCGACCCAGATGGACTGGATGTTGGTGAACTCGTGGATGCCACAGGAGGACAGTTCGCGCCCGTAGCCGCTGTGTTTGACCCCGCCAAAGGGCAGACGGGGGTCTGAGGCGGTCATGCCATTGATGAAGACGTTGCCCGTCTCCAGCCGCCGCGCCAGCCGCTTGGCCCGCTCCGCGTCCCGCGTCCAGATGTTGCCGCCCAGACCGTACTTCGAGTTGTTTGCCAGCCGCACGGCCTCGTCCTCGTCGCGGGCGCGGATGACGGCCGCCGCCGGACCGAAGGTCTCCTCGTCAAAGGCCACCATGCCTGGCGTGACGCAGGCCAGGACGGTCGGGGCATAGAAGTAGCCGCGTCCCTCACACGAATGCCCGCCGACCACCAGCCGTGCCCCCTGCTGGACCGAGCGTTTCACTTGCTGGTCCAGGTCGTCGCGCAGGTCGCCGCGCGCCAGCGGCCCCACCTGCACCGCCCGGTCGGCGGGGTCGCCCAGCTGTAGACCCTGCACCGCCTCGGCGAAGCGCGCCTCGAACTCGTCGGCCACCGCCTCGACAACGATGAAGCGTTTGGCGGCGATGCAGCTCTGGCCTGTGTTCTGGAAGCGGGCGCGGGTGGCAGTCTTGACCGCGCCCTCCATATCAGCGTCTTCCAGCACGATGAACGGGTCGGACCCGCCCAACTCCAGGACATGCTTCTTGAGGGCGCGGCCCGCTGACGCCGCTACCTTGCTGCCGGCTACATCACTGCCCGTTAGGGTCACAGCGGTGACCCGGTCGTCACCAATGACGGCGTCCACGGCGGCCGAGCCGATGAGCAGGGTGCGGAACGCGCCGACCGGGAAGCCGCTCGCCTGGAAGACCTCTTCAATGGCGAGGGCACACTGAGGAACGTTGGAGGCGTGTTTGAGTAGGGCTGTATTGCCCGCCATGAGCGCGGGCGCGGCGAAACGAAACACTTGCCAGAACGGGAAGTTCCAGGGCATGACGGCCAGGACGACGCCGAGGGGCTGGAAGGCGACGAAGCTCTCACGAGCGTTGGTCTGGACGGGCTGGTCAGCCAGATAGCGTTCGGCGTTCTCGGCGTAGAAGTCACAATTCCAGGCGCACTTCTCGATCTCGGCTTCGGCCTCGACAATGGGCTTGCCCATCTCGGCCGTAATCAGACCGGCCAGCCGTGCTTTGTGGTCGCGCAGATACTGCGCGGCGGCCCGCATCGGGCTGGCCCGTTCCGCAAAACTCGTGGTGCGCCACTCGAGAAAAGTCTGGCGCACCTGGGCGAGCGCCGCCTCGGTCTGCGCGGGCGTAAACTCCTCAAATTGCTGTAGCACTTCTTCGGTGGCTGGATTAATCGACTCGATCGCCATGTCGGCTCCCTCCTGCAAAAGCTATCCTGGTGAGGAAGCAGCACTATTTGTGCCGGGGGCTGATATCGGCCCGGCGCTAGCGCGACCGTGGCCCGCAGGTTGCAATAGAGGGAGGTAAGCGACGGTTTGGGTGTGGGATGGTACAGGATTGGTTGGGGAAGCGGGGACGTTGGAGGTCGTAACGTATGTTTTCCTTCGGTCGCTCCCAGGGGCGGTGGGAGCCTCTGCTGCTAGTGGCGGTCTTGTGGCTAAGCGTGACCGGGGCGGTGACCTCGGCGGGCTGGACGGACGGGTTGTGGGTCCTGTGGCTGCTCGTCTTCGGCGGGCTGCTGGTCGGGATGGTGCTGGGGTTGCTGCGCCCCGTCCCCCCTTTCTTCGCCCACGCTTTCGCCAGTGCGTCGGCGGCCATCTGGTCGGCCAATGCCGTCCTTCTCACGCCGGCGTTGGCTAGCCATGACAAGTCGGGGCTCGACCTGCTGACTGATCTGTTGAGCCGCCTGCCCAGCGTCGTCGCCGCCAATCGGGCCGGCCTGGCCTACGCCGACAACGCCCTGTTCGTCCTGCAACTGGGCCTGCTCGGCTGCCTCCTGGTCTATGTCAGCGTCTGGCGGCTGCTGCGCCACGGCCAGGTCTGGCCGGCCATCCTGCTGGCGGGCGGCGCGCTCGGTCTGACCCTCACGTATGCCCCCGCCTCACTGCAAGTCTACCTGATTCCATTTCTCCTGGCGGCCGGGCTGCTGCTGGTCTATCAGCACACCGTCAACCAGGAACGCGCCTGGCGGCTGCAGGGCGTACTCTATGCGCCTGGCCTCTACCTCGGTCTGCGGCGGCATGGCGTGGCGCTGGTCCTGGCCGGCGTGGTCGCCGGCTGGGCCATCCCTCTCACGCCGGTCCCGGCGGACAGCTATGCCGGCCTTCGCGCCCGCGTGGAAGAGGCGCTTCAGACGTGGCGGGCCGACCTGGACCGGCGCACCGCTAACGTCCCGTCCCGCTCGACCCTGGGGATGAGCGGGGTCAACAACGCCCTGCCCCTCACCGGCAGCCTGGAAACCGACCCGCAGCCGGTCTTCGAGGTGCGTGTGCAAGGCGGGGTCACGCCGAGCCACTGGCGGGCCATTGTCTACGACGAGTACACCGGGCGCGGCTGGGTCAACACGAACACGGCGGTGAGCGGCATCGCGGCGGGCGACGGCCATCTCCTGGCCGACCCCTGGCAGGCCCGCGCGGTGATCACCCAGACGCTGACCATCCTCCAGCCGGGCGGCAACGCGGTCTACACGGCCGGGCAGCCACTGGCGCTAGGGCTGGCGAGCCAGGCGCAGGGGAGCGGCATGGAGCCGGTGCGCCTGGTGAGCGGGGCGACGGTGACGCCGCTGGACGTGGCGCAACTCTCGGCGGAACGCGTCTGGCAGGCGGGGGATACCTTCACCGTCCTGTCCGCCGTGTCCCGCGCGACGCCGGAC
>CAZFUK010000515.1:0-4237 GCA_964522005.1 uncultured Anaerolineales bacterium
TCTCAGGGTTCGGGTAGTGCGCGGGCTGGCCCTCCAGAGGCGAGGCCGGGAGCGGGGCATCGGCGCGGGTCGGGAGAGTATGGCCGGCGGCCAGGACACAGGCGAGCACGAGCGAGCACAGCAGCATGGGCATGCGGCGCATAGGACCCTCCTTGGGGTAGGGGCGAAGCTATCCTGGTTTCGCGTTTCAGTTGAGCCGGGTGGTGTCAGGCCGAGAGGGAGGGGCGGGCGGGCGTCAGGCAGGCAGGGCAGGGGCGACGCGGGCGGGGGCGGGCGTGGGCGGCTCAGCGGCGCGGACCGGGAGGGCCTTGCGGCTCGCCACCCGCGCCAACTCGCTCAGCGTCTCGGCGCAGCCCGCGCTGTCCCCAGTGGCCTGGAGCAGGGCCAGGCACTCGCGCAGCAGGCGGCTCGCGCGGTCCAGGTCGCCGCCGAGGGCGTAGACCACGGCCAGGCTGTGGCGGGCATGGACGCCGAGCGCGTGGTCGGCGGCGCGCTCGGCGCACGCCAGGCTCTGCTCCAGCCAGCCCTGCGCCTCGGCCAGGCGGCCCTGCTGGGCGACCGCGTTGCCCAGGTAGAGCAGCAGGCCGGCGCGGGTGGCGGGGGACGGCTCACCGGCGAGGTAGCACGATGTGAGGGCGGCGTGGAAATGGGCCTCGGCGTCCGACCAGCGCGCCTCGTCGTAGTCCAGCCAGCCCAGCCAGTGCGCCGCCCGGCTGAACAGGGCGGGCGCGTGGAGTCGCTCGGCCAGCCGGCTCGCCCGCTCGGCGGCGGCGTGGGCGTCGGTCGGTCGGCCCTGCTGGTGGAGCAGGGAGGTGAGCTTGAGCAGGACCTGGAGGTCGTCGGCCGCCTCCGGCGCGACGAGCAGGGCCTTCTGGTACATCTGGAGCGCCTGGTCGGTCTCCCCCATGACGACAAGGAGGTCGCCGGCCGCCACCAGCCCCCGCCGCGCCAGCCCCCGCGCCCTGGCGGTGTCGGCGTGGTCAACCGCGATGAGGGTCAGCGTGAGGGCCTTGTCGAACTCACCCTTGGCCTGGGCCACGCGGGCGGCCTCCAGAGAGGCTTCCGCCCGCCCGACCTGCCCCTGACAACCCGACTTGGTGGACTTAATCCCGAACATAGACCGCTCCTTCCTGGGTGTAGGTGTTCCGTCCCTGTTTCTTGACTCCATTTAATCAAATCGGGCGGGCAAATCTAAACCACTGAGCGGTACAAGAGCGGTATAGACAGTGGTATACTTGATGTACCGCTGCCTGACGCGGCGCGTGGGGGAGGGAAGGGGAGGGCGATGACGGAGGAGCTATCGTTTGGGCAGTGGGTGAAACGGCGGCGGCGCGGGCTGGGCCTCACCCAGCGGCAGCTAGCCGAGCGTATCAGGTACGCCGTGGATACCATCCGCAACGTCGAGTCGGATGAGCTAAGACCGTCCGTGGCTCTCGCGGCCCGGCTGGCGGAGGGGCTGGCGCTTCCGCCCGACCAGCGCGCCGACTTTGTCCGCTTCGCCCGCGATGAGGCTGACGACGCGCCGACGGTCCCGACGCCGGAGCCACCTCCGTCCCCAGGCGCCCGACCGCTGCCCGCCCCATTGACGAGTTTCATTGGCCGCGAGGCCGAGGTCGCGGCGCTGGTGGCGACCCTGCGTCAGCCCGACATTCGGCTGGTCACGCTGGTGGGCGCAGGCGGCGTGGGCAAAACGCGGACGGCGTTGCAGGTGGCGGAGGCGCTGCGGGGCGACTTCGAGGGCGGCATCGCCTTTGTCCCATTGGCCGCCATCAGCGAGCCTGAACTGGTCCTGCCGACCGTGGCCGAGGGGCTGGGCGTCAAGGAGGGGCGCGGCCGGCCCCTGGCCGAGAGCCTGAAGCAGGCGCTGGCCCAGGGGCAGTGGTTCCTGGTGCTGGACAACTTCGAGCAGGTGCCCGACGCCGCGCCCCACGTCGCCGCGTTGCTCCAGGCCTGCCCCCGCTTGACCGTGCTAGTGACAAGTCGTGCCGCGCTGCGGGTGCAGGGTGAGCACGAGTACGCCCTGCGCCCGCTGGCGACCCCGCCCACTCCCGCCGACCTGAACCTGCCCGCCCTGGAGCAGTCTCCCGCCGTCAGGCTGTTCATCCAGCGCGCGCAGGCGGTCAGGCGCGACTTCCGCCTGACGGCGGCCAACGCCGAGGCCGTCGCCCAGATTTGCCAGCGTCTCGATGGCCTGCCACTGGCCCTCGAACTGGCCGCGGCTCGGCTGCGCAGCCTGGCCCCCGCCGAGCTTCTGGCCCGCCTGGACCACCGCTTCGAACTGCTGCGCCAGGGGCCGCGCGACATGCCGGCCCGCCACCAGGCGCTCCAGGCCGCGTTGGATTGGAGCTATCAGCTACTCCCGCCCCAGGAGCAGCTACTCCTGGCGCGGCTGGCGGTGTGTGTGGGGGGCTGGACGCTGGAGGCGGCCGAGGCGGTGGGGGCCGGCAAGGACGCCGAGGCTGTCCTGGACGGGCTGGACGGGCTGATCAGCCAGAGCCTGGTCGAGCAGAGCGAGGGCGTGGACGGGAGCCGCTACTCCATGCTGGAGACGATTCGCGAGTACGGCCTGGAACGGCTGGCGGAGTGGGGCGAAAGCGAGGCAGCGCGCCAGCGCCACCTGGACTACTACCTGGGGCTGGTGGAGGCGGTCGCGCCGGGTCTGCGCGGGGCCGACCAGCGCCTCTGGCTCAATCGCCTGGAAGCGGAGCACGACAACGCGCGGGCGGCGTTGCGCTGGGCGCTGGACCGAGGCCAGGCGGAGCACGCGTTGCGCCTGGGGCGGGCGATGGGGCCGCTTTGGGCGGCGCATGCTCACTGGAGGGAGGGGCGGCGGTGGCTTCATGAGGCGCTGGCGAGTAGCCCTGAGGCTCCGGCCTCACTGCGCGCCCCCGCTCTACACCAGGCCGGGGTACTGGCGCGGCGGCAGGGGGACTTTGAGGCGGCCCGCGTCTTGTTCACGGAGAGCCTGGACCTCCATCGGGCGTTGGGCAATCACCACGGCGTGGCGTCCGCGCTCAACAACCTGGGGACGGTGGACTATTCGCGGGGGCAGTATAGCAGCGCTCGGGCGCGCTATACCGAGAGCCTTGAATTGTACGCGGGGCTGGGGGATGAGCGGGGGGTGGCAGCCTGTCTGGACCACCTGGGGACGGTGGCGTGGGCGCAGGGGGATTACCCGTCGGCGACGGATTTCTACCAGCGCAGCCTGGCCCTCTGGCGGCGCCTGGTGGGGGAGGAGCACATCTCCATCGCCCAGGCGCTCAACAACCTGGGCAATGTCGCCTGGGGTCAGCAAGACTATGCGGTGGCGGCTGCCTACTACCAGCAGAGCCTCGACCTGTATGAGCGCCTGGGCGATACGTCGGGCGTGGCGTGGGCGCTGAACAACCTGGGGAATGTGGCCTGGGCACAGGGCCGGCTGGCAGAGGCGCGGGAGCGACTGACCCACAGCCTGAGCCTGTTTCGGGCCTTGGGCGACCTTCCCGCGCTGGCGATCTGCCTGACCGGCCTGGCCTACCTGGCGCACTCCCTGGGCGAGGACGAGGGCGCGGCGCGGCTGGTGAGCGCGGCCGAGGCGCTGTTTGCGAGCACTGGGAGCGGGTTGGCAGAAGTTGACCGACCGGCCCATCAGCGTATAATCGCAGAGATACGAGCGGCGCTCGGCGACGAGCAGTATGCTGGCCTGGTAGCCGAGGGGCGCTCGCTGACGGTGGACGCGGCATGCGCCAGTGCGCATGCCGTCGGCCAACAGCCTGAGGCTGAGGGCGGGGTGCCGCCGACGGGTGGGGGCGCGTAACCAGCAGGGTGGTATGGCGCGAGGAGGCGCGGCGATGTCGAAGCAGAACAACGCACAGCTAGTGCAGGACTATATCGTGTGGTTAGAACAGGCGTGTAACGGGGTGGCGAGCGCGGAGGCTACGCCCAACCGGTTTCTGGTGCCCACGTTCCACAGCCATACCCTCCCCGATGGCTGGCCGAAGGGCCAGGCGGGGGTCAGCGAGACAGTCGCCCAGACCCGCTATGCCTTCGAGACGGTTCAGCTAAGAGCGGAGGCGGTGGCGGCGGACGACCACGGGGCGATGCTCCACTTTACGATTGTGGGCACGCTCAAAGGGGGTGGGGCCGTGCGGCGGGAGGGGCTGGCGCACTACCTGATCGCCGATGGGCGGATCACTGAGCACTGGTGCTATGACTTCGACCCCTCGACCCAGGCGCCAAAGCCGAAGCCAGTGGGCGG
>CAZFUK010000516.1:0-4236 GCA_964522005.1 uncultured Anaerolineales bacterium
GCGAGAGGGCGCGGGCGTTCGCTTTGACCTGGCGCGTGGGCAGGTCGAGGGATTGATCAATGGGCTGGTGGGCCGCGACCGGCTGACCCTGATCCAGATGGGAAGCCAGCCGCGCGTCGTAGCGCAAGGCGGCGCGGAGGACAAGGCCGGGCTCAACCAGGCGCAGGCTGCGCTCCGTCCGGGTGCGACCGGCACGGACCTCGCCCAGGCGCTCTACCTGGCAAGTGGCGTCGTGGATGCGGCGCGCGACAACCGCATCCTGGTGCTGAGCGACCGCGCCCTGGCTCAGGCCAGCCGCCGCGACCTGCCCACTACGCTGACCGCGCCGGTCGTCTGGCCCACACTGGGCGGGTCAGCCGCCAACCAGGCGCTGCTCTCGGTCGCGTCGCGGCGGCGGCCCGACGGCCAGACCAGCGTCTTCGCCCGCATCGCCAACTACGCGGCGACCGCCGCCACGCGCCGCGTCCAACTCCTGGCCGACGGCGACCGCCTGGCCGACCAGCCCGTCAGCCTACGGGCCGAGGGCGAGGTCGAGCAAGTCTGGACCGTGCCGGCCGGCGTCAAGGTGGTCGAGGTGCGGCTGACGGGCGACGACGCGCTGAGCCTGGACGACCGCGCCTTCCTGAGCCTGGAAGACGCGCGGCGGCGGCCGACGGTGGTGGTGGGGCGCAACACCGAGGCGCTGGAGCGCGCCCTGCGCGCCAACCCCACGCTGCGCGTCACGACGGCCACACCGGAGTCCTACACCCCCGCCCTGGACACCGAGCTAACGGTGTTCGAGGGCTTCCTGCCCGCCCAGTTGCCGTCGGGCGGCGTCATCATCGTCAACCCGCCGCTCGACGGCCCGTTCCGCCTGGCCGGTCCGCGCCTGAACCTGGCGCTGGAGCAGGGCGACGACCCGCTGGTGAGCGGCATCGACTTCGCCGCCGTGCGCTTCGACAACGTCCCTCGGATCAGCCTGCCGCCCTGGGCGCAGCCGGTGGTGACGGTGCGCGACCATCCCCTGGTGGTGCGCGGGCAGACCGGCCAGAGCCGGGTCGTGGGGCTGACGTTTGACCTGAAGAGTACCAACCTGCCCGCCAAGCTGGCCTTCCCGCTACTGCTCGCCCGTGCGGTGTCCGAGACCACGCGCCCGGCCCTGCCCGCCAGTGTCCTGGCCGGGGCGAGCGTGCCCCTGACGACCTCGCCCGGCTCTGAAGCGCGGGTGACGCGCCAGACCGACACGGGCGACCGGCCGGTCCCACTGGGCCAGGGGGCTACCCTGGAGAGCACCGAGACGCCGGGCCTGTACAGCGTCTCTGAGCAGCGCGGCCCGACGACAACGCTGCTGGGCCGCTTCGCCGTCCACGCCGGCGCGGCCATCGAGTCGGACGTGCGCCCGCAGCCCGCGCCGCGCTTCGAGACGGCGCCAGCGGGGGGCGGCACGGCGGGCGGCGAGCCGGTCGGCCGCGACCTGTGGATGTACCTGGCCGCCGCCGCCTTAGCCGTGTTGACGCTTGAGGTGTTTGTAGCGCGGCGATAGGATTAGAATGAACATCTATCTTCTGCACAAACCCTTTACCCCCTGGGACGAATACGGCGAGACCCTGCTGGCCGGGCTGACCGAGCGCCTGCCGCGTGAGGGCGGCCGCCTGCAACTCGAACGCGCCGGTCCCTTCGTCCCGCCCATCGCCCTGTCGGGCGACAACATCGTCGTCACCGACGCCTTCCGCCGCCAACTGGAAGCCTCCGGGCTGAGCGGCCTTGCCTTTCGCCCGGTGGTCAAGCGGCATATCGTCCACCTCGACTGGTCGGCCTGGGACCGCGAGGCCGAGGAGCCGCCGGAGCTACCCGAGTCGGGCGACCCGGACGACTACCTGCTCGAACGGCCCCACGACCCGGCGCTGGCCGAGGCGCTGGGCGACCTGTGGGAAGTAGTGAGCGAGGCCCACGCCGAGTTGGAGCGCGTGCCCTTTGGCCCGAACCCGTGGCAGGCGCGCCTGTACCTGCGGCGGGATAGCTGGGACGGCGCTGACTGGTTCAAGGCGCGGGGCTACGGCTTCACCTACCTGTCGGAGCGGGCGAGGGCGTGGCTGGCCGACGCGGCGGGCGAGTGGGTGGACCTCCGCGAGGCATTGGTCAAGTAACATGGCGCAACTCCTCCACGGCGACCGCATTGGCCGCACGGCCCACCTGCGCGTGGGCTGCTCCGCGACGATTTTCGACCCGGCGGGCGAGCGCATCCTCCTGACCCGTCGGGCGGACAACGGACGCTGGTGTCTGCCCGGCGGCGGTATGGACCCCGGCGAGAGCGCGGCCGAGTGCTGCGAGCGCGAGGTCTGGGAGGAGACCGGGCTGCGGGTGCGGATCACGCGGCTGCTGGGCGTCTACTCCTCGCCGCACCGCGTGGCGACCTACGCCGACGGCAACCGCTGGCAGTTTGTGTCGCTCAACTTCGGCGTTGAGGTGGTGGGCGGCGAGTTGGGGCTGAGCGACGAGACCACCGAGGTGGGCTGGTTTACGCCCGCCGAGATCGAGGCGCTGGACCTGATGGAGCATCACCGCGAGCGCCTCGCGGATGCCCTGACGGCGCAGACTGAGGCGTTTATCCGCTAAAGGATTAGGGACCAGGGATTGGGGACTAGAGATTAGTGATAGCGCGATGATTCTACGTCAACCGCAAGTGTTATGGATTCTGATAGTACTGCTGCCGCTGTTCCTGGTCTGGACGGCGCGGCGGCGCTGGCCGTGGCCCGCGATGGTCGCCCGGCTGCTGCTGAGCACGCTCATTGTGCTGGCCCTGGCCGACCCGGTGCTCAACCCGCCCGGCCCGTCGGAGCGGCTGGTCTTCCTGCTCGACCAGTCGCTCAGCCTGGGGGCGGAGGGGCGGCTGCGCGTGCGGCAGTGGGTGGACCAGGCGCGCCAGCAGGGCTACGCGGCCGCCCCCATTGTCAGCTTTGGCGACCGCCCGACGACCGAAGCGGCCTTCAAGCCCGACGCGGACCCTGTGGCGGTGGATGGCCGCCTCAACCAGGCGGCCCAGGCCACGGACATCGCGGCGGCGATTGACTTCGGGCGGCAACTGCTGGGCGCGGGCGGCGGACGGCTCGTCCTCCTGTCCGACGGCGCGCAGACGCGGGGTGATGCCCTGGCTGCCGCCAGCCGCGTGGCCGAGGCGGGTCTGACACTGGACACGGTGAGCATAGCGCCCCCCAGCGTGGCCGACGCTCGGCTGGCGAGCCTGAATGTGCCCGCTACCCTGCGCGTGGGCGAGCAGTACGAAGTCGGCATCCTGGTGGAAGCGACGACGGCGGGGCGCGGGACGTTGACCCTGCTCCGCGACGGCGCGACCCTGGCGACCCAGGAGGTGGACCTGGCGGTCGGGCGCAACACCTTCACCTTCCCGGCCCGCGCCGAGCGCGAGGGCTACAGCCAGTTCCGCGCCGAGATCAACGCCGCCGACGATACGGTGCCCCTGAACAACGCCCTGGAGAACCTGGCGCGGGTCTATCCCCGGCCCCGCGTCCTGGTGGTCGAGGCGCAGAGCGGGGCGTCGTCGGCCCTACGGGCTGCCCTGACCTCGGCGGGCGTAGACGCCGATGTGCGCACGCCGCGCGACCTACCGGCCCGCCTGTCGGCCCTCAGCATCTACGACGCCGTCGTCCTGCTCGACGTGGCGGCCAACCCCAGCGCGACGGAGCAGATGGCGAGCCGCTCGCTGAGCACCGAGCAAATGCTGCTCCTCCAGGAGTACGTGCGCCAGATGGGGCACGGGCTGCTGGTCATTGGCGGGCGCAACAGCTACGAACTGGGCCAGTACAAAGGAACGGCGCTCGAAGCCACGCTGCCGGTCAAGATGGAGCCGCAGCCGCGCAAGGAGCGGCCCCCGGTGGCCCTGCTGCTCATCATTGACCACAGCGGCAGCATGGGCACCGGCCCCGGCAGCCTGCTGAGCATGGCGAAAGAGGCGGCTATCCTGGCGGCCGACAAGCTGGAGCGCGGCGACCGCCTGGGCGTGCTCATCTTCGACACCGAGACCGTCTGGTCCGTGCCGTTTACCCAGGTGGGCGAGGGGTTGGAGAAGGGGCGCATCCAGGACCAGATCGCCCGCATACCGGGCGGCGGCGGGACCGAGATTCTGGGCGCGCTGAAAGTGGGCCTGCCCGAACTGGCGCAGCAGCCTGTCAACACCAAGCACGCCGTCCTGCTCACCGACGGCCGCTCGTTCACCGGCCGGCCGCCCGACTACCTTCAGAC
>CAZFUK010000517.1:0-4225 GCA_964522005.1 uncultured Anaerolineales bacterium
CGACACCGCCCGCCCCCAAGTCGCACTGCGGCTCGGGGTGTATGGCTACTTCATGCCCGTCCCCTGGGACCGGGTCTTCGACGGCCACCCGGGCGGCTTTGAGGACACCTTCTACCGTCAGGAAAGCGAAGACGACGATGACCTATCGAATTGATACCACACCTGCCCCTCGCGGCTGGCGGCGGGCCCACCCTGAGCGCGAGGCGACCCTTGTCCTCGTCGGCTGCGGGGGGACGGGAAGCTTCCTCGCCGAAGCCCTCGGCCGCCTGCTCATCGGCCGCCGCGCTGCCCTCTACCTGGTGGACCACGACCGCGTCGAGCCGCACAACGTGGCCCGCCAGGCGTTTGACCCCGCCGACATCGGGCGCTTCAAGGCCCAGGTCCTAGCCGAGCGCCTGGCCTACCGCTTTGGGCGGACAGTTGGTTATGCCGTGCAGCCCTACGACGCCACACTCCACGCCCAGGTGTTCCGCGAGCCGGTCAGTCGGCTCAACCTGCTCATTGGTTGTGTCGACAATGCCGCGGCCCGTCGCGCCCTAGCCGCGACCCTTAGACACGAGTCCGATGTCTGGTGGCTCGACACCGGCAACAGTCGGAATAGTGGACAGGTGTTGCTCGGCAATGCGGCTGACGCCGACAACCTGCGTGGCGCCTTCCTGTCCCAGATGAGGGTGTGTTGTGCGCTCCCGGCGCCCAGCCTCCAGCGGCCCGACCTCCTCGACGCCCCGCCTGACCCGACGCCGCCCCTGGACTGCGCGGAGGCGGTGGCCCAGCACGAGCAGGGACGGACCATCAACCAGGTCGTCGCGGCCGTGGCGGCCAGCTACGTCGAGAAGTTGCTCGATGGGACGTGCCGTTGGATGGCGAGTTACTTCGACCTCGACGACGGCACGCTCCGCTGCCTGCCCGCCGAGCCTAGAGCGGTCGCCGGGCTGGTGGGTCTGCATTTGAATGCCATCACCCGCCGTGGTGAGCCGGAGAGGTGACGATGGATAAGCCACAACCTTTACCCATCCTCCAGGCCGCTGGCTTCAGCGCGAGTATGGACGCCTACGCCTGGGAACCCGACCCGACCCAAGGTCAGCGCTACATGCGGCTGTGGTTCCTATCCTTGTTGGGACCGCAGCAGGCGGTCAAGGCGCTCTGGGCGCGCCTGGTCAAAGGCGAGTTTGCCACCCTGAGCTTGGAAACCCTGGGTACGGCTCGCTTCTGCGCGCTCGCGCCCGAAGGCCCCCGCGCCTGGCGCTTCTTCACGGCTAACCTGCCCGCTGCGGCCGGCTACCAGGGCGTGCTCGTGCCGGAGGCGGCCTTCTACACGGGCGAGCGCCGTGACTTCCTGCTCCTGCCGCGACAACGGGAGGAAGCCGCGGCCCTCCACTACCGCTTCTTGAACAAACGGCTCGACCTGCCGCTCCACCCTACCTGGGCCGATTGGCTCTGGGACCGCGCCCTGCGTCACGGCGAGGCCATCCCCCTCGACGCCTACGGCCTGTCTGCCTTTCGCTGCCAGCCCGACCCCGACCACCTGGCGGCGGACCTATCCGAGGCCGTGCGGCAAGGGACGCTGACCCTACCGCTTATCGGCGCCTGAGAAGGAGGGTCTCAAGATGGCTCGACTCGAATCGGCCGCCAAGGCCGGCTACTATCCCACCCCACCCCGCGTAGCAGCGGCGATTGCCCGCCTTCTCACACCCGCCCGCACGGGCGGTAAACAAACCCTCCGCCTCCTGGACCCCTGCACGGGAACCGGCGAGGCCGCCGCCACGGTGGCGCGCGCGTTAGGGGCGGAGAGCTACGGCATCGAGTTGAACGAGGAGCGCGTCGAGACGGCTCGCGAGCGCCTCGACCACGTCCTGGCCACCAGCGCCTTCTCGGTGCGGCTCGCCCACGGCGCCTTCGCCTGTCTCTACTTGAACCCGCCCTATGCGGAGGATGAGGAAAAGCGCCGCCTGGAACACGCCTTTCTGACCAGCCTCACCCGCGCCCTGTGTCCCGCTGGCGTCCTCGTGTTCCTGGTTCCCCAACGGCGGCTCGCTGTCTCGGCGCGCTACCTGGCCAGCCACTTTGAGAATATGGCGGTCTATCGCTTCCCCGACCCCGAGTTCACCGCCTTTCGGCAGGTCGTCCTCTTCGCCACCCGCAAGCGCCAGGCCGCGCTCGACCCCGTCACGCAAGCTCATCTCCAGGCGTGGAGCGAGGCTGAACTCATGCCCTTACCGGATGAACCAGGCGAGACCTCCCTCCTCCCTGTCCCCGCCCTCCCCTCGGGTGACATCCTGTTTGCCCCCCTCTTCTTCGATCCCGCCTCGGCCGCCGTCGAGGCGCAACGGCGCGGCGTGTGGGCGCACCCCGACCTGGTGGAGCGCCTGTGGCCGGCCGAGGCCGCGTCGGTGCGGCCCTTGATGCCCCTCCGTCGGGGCCACCTGGCGCTGCTCGTCGCGGCGGGTCTCCTCAACAACGTCACCCTCCAGCAGGATGGACAGCGGGTGTTGGTCAAGGGGCGGACGACCAAGGTCATGCAGCCAGTGGAGACCGAGGACACGAACGTCCAGGTCGAGCGCGAAGTCCTGCGCACCGTGGTCACCCTGTTGGACCTGGCGACGGGTCAGATCGAAGTGATCGAGCAGGGCCGAGGCTCACCCCCACCCAGGCAGGCCGACCATGCAGCTCACTGAGTTTCTAGACCTCTATCGGGCCGCCCTCGCGGACGCAGTCACCCGCACCTACCCGCCTGTGTATGATGCGGCCATGCGCCAGCGGCGGGACATTGACCTGCGGCGGCTCCTGCGTCGCCCGCTCGGCGCCCAGGCCGACGCCATCCGTGCGACCGCCCTGGCGCTCCAACAACAGGGCAGCGCCCTGATCGTCGGCGAGATGGGAACGGGGAAGAGTTACATCGCGGCCGCGGCCGCGTACCTTGCAGGCTACCGCCGCGTGTTGGTTCTGGCGCCGCCCCACCTCGTCAAGAAGTGGCGGCGGGAGATCCAGCAGACCATCCCCGGCGCGCAGGTGGTCATCGTCCGCACCATCGGCGACCTGGAACGGGCGCGCAGCCTGGGCGGCAACCTCCAGTTCGTCGTCTGCTCGCGGGAGCAGGCCAAGCTGGGCTATCGCTGGCGGGCTGTGGCGGTCGAACGCTGGACCCGCGATGAGGCGGGCTATCCCGTCCGCGATGAAACAGGTTGCCCTGCGCGCCGGTTGTGCTGCCCGACTTGTTTCGCCCCGCTCACGGATGACGAAGGCGTGCCCCTGACCTGGGGCGATTTGGAAGTGAAGAAGGGTGTGTGTCCGACCTGCCACGGTCCACTCTGGCAGGCTGACCGCGTCGGCCCGCGCCGCTATCCGCTGGCGGACTACGTGCGCCGCCGCATGCGGGGCTACTTCGAACTGCTGATTGGAGACGAGTGCCACGAGTGTGCGCCACGAAGCGCGCAGAACTGACGCTCGCTGAAACGCGAGCCATCGGCTACCTCATGCCGATGAGGGTAAGGAGACATGCGTCGGGCGCGAGCACGCCCGAGGTGTGAAGCTCTCCCGAAATGTACCGGTGAGGGGACCGCACCCCAAGAGGCCGGGCTACCCTCGATACCTTCCTATGGCGAGGAAATACGACGAACCCACGTCTAAGGCACGGTGAGCTTCGCCACCCCGTTCGAAGTGCGGACTAGGGGTGTTGGTGTCCAGCAGGGCGGGCCATTCGTTCCCGCTCTGACGCCGAGTTGTCGGTGGCCTACCGTTACAGAGGTACAAACGGTGGGATGGCCCCCGTGTAAAGTGGGTGCCTAAGGGAAGGGTGCCAAGACAGTTCTGTGTGAACGTGGGAACCTGACACGCCCGCCCCGTTGGGGCTGGGTAGCTGACGCTGAGGTGGCGTGTCAGGGGCGGAGGGCTCGTAGTAGTCGGAGATGGGGAAAGCCCATCACAAGGCGAAGGAGCCCAGGGATAACCAGCACTTCCGAGTAGTAGGCCCCCATGTAATGAAAGGGGGTGGTCGCCATCAACACGACACCAGAGCTAGAGACAACCCGCAAGGCAAGTCTCCAACGCTGGATTAAGCGAACCCAAGAAGTGCTAGCCTATCGCAGCCTTCAGGGTCGTGCCTTTCACCGCCTGTATCACCTGCTTCGCACCAAGCGCCTGGTTGAGATTGCCCTTGACCATGTGCTACACAACGACGGAGCACGGACGGCGGGGGTTGATGGAGTGACCAGAAAGAGCCTGACCG
>CAZFUK010000518.1:0-4214 GCA_964522005.1 uncultured Anaerolineales bacterium
CCATCCTGCGCCCGTACCACGACGAGGTCAACAGCGCCAACTGGTTCCAGATGCCCAAAGTGACGCCCTTCCTGGTCGAGCGCCTCAAGACGCCCATTTACCAGGGCATCGGCGAGTTCCACCTGACGGGAACTGCGTCCACGGCCCCGGTTGTCCGCGCCACCACCCGCCTGGCCGTCGAGCGCGGCCTGTTCCTCCACGTCCACGCCGACGCCCAGGCGGTGAGCATCATCCTGGCCGACCAGCCCACGGCGCGCATCCTCTGGGCGCACGCCGGCCTGATTGAGCCGCCCGCCACTGTCGCCCGCCTGCTGGCCGAGCATCCGGCCCTGGTGGCCGACATCGCCATCCGCGAAAGCGAAATCGCGCCAGGGGGCAAGCTGGCCCCCGCCTGGCGCGACCTGTTCCTCGAATACCCCGACCGCTTCACGATTGGCAGCGACACCTGGGTGCCCGAACGCTGGGCGACCTACGAGCAGATCATCGAGTTCGACCGCCAGTGGCTGGCGCAGCTTCCGCCCGACGTCGCCGAGAGCATCGCCTATCGCAATGCGGCCCGCCAGTTCGGTCCCGGCCCCTTTCTTCCCCAAGAGCCTGGTCGGTGAAATCCGCGTCCCTCCCTGGCGCGTCTGCTCGGTAATCGGTAGTCCAACTAGACGAGCGAGACCTGACAGGTCTTCAAGACCTGTCAGGTCTGACGGCAGCCAGGGAGGTTTCTATGGCATCTTCCACGGTGGCGGGGCGGGCGAGTGTGGCGCAGAGCGACGCGGCGGCCTTCGAGCGGCTGGCCGGGCTGTGTGCCGTTCTGGCGGGGGTGGCGATCTTCTTGTACTCGATTGGCTTTATTGTGCTGCGCAACGACCTGGTCTACTCGACCTTCCAACTGCTGGGCGGGCTGCTGGCGACCGCCGCCATCGTCGCCGTCTACGAGCGGCTGCGCTCGACCAACGCCGGCTTCGCCCTGTGGGGTGTCGCCCTGTGGCTGGTGGGGACGCTTGGCTCGACGGTGCACGGCGGCTACGACCTGGCGAACGCCCTCAACCCGCCGACGACCAATGCGCCGGCCCTGGCGAACCTGCCCAGCCAGGTGGACCCGCGCGGCCTGCTCACCTTCGGCGTGGTGGGCCTCGGGCTGCTGGTGGTGTCGTGGCTCATGACGCGCAACACGGGCTTCCCACGCGGCCTGGGCTACCTCGGCTACGGGCTGGCCGTCCTGTCCCTGGTCCTCTACCTGGGCCGCCTGGTTGTCCTCAACGCTGCCAGCCCGATCATCGTCGGCCCGGCCCTCCTGACGGGCTTTGTCGTCAACCCGCTGTGGCACATCTGGCTCGGCCTCACCCTCTGGCGCGGTCGATAAGCGCGGATCGAGACCATCTAGACAGAATTAACAGAATGAACAGAATGAGCAGTTCTCATCAGGAGATTTGCCCATTCTGTTCATTTTGCAAATTCTGCCGTTTCTGTCTAATCGGCTCTCGTCACGTGCGCGGGCGGAAGCCCAGCAGGCGCAAGCCGTTCAGGCAGACAATGACCGTGCTGCCCTCGTGGCCGAAGACGCCCAGGGTCAGCGGCAGCACCCCGACAAAGGTGGACAGAATCAGCATCACAATGACGCCCAGCGCGAAGGTCAGGTTCTGCTTGACGACGCGCGTCGCCTGGCGGCCCAGCGCGATGGCGTAGGGCAGACGGGTCAGGTCGTCGGACATGAGGACCACGTCCGCCGTCTCCAGCGCCACGTCCGTGCCCGCCGCGCCCATGGCGATGCCCACCGTCGCCGCCGCCAGGGCCGGGGCGTCGTTCACGCCGTCGCCAATCAGTGCGACCGTGCCGTACTGCTTGGCGAGTTCCTTAACCAGGCGCACCTTGTCGGCGGGCAGCAGTTCGGCGTGCATCTCGTCCACGCCCGTCGCCTGTGCCATGGCCTCGGCGGCGCGGCGGTTATCCCCCGTCAGCATGACCACCTTCTGGATGCCCAACCGCTTGAGCGCGGCGACCGTCTCCGCCGCCTGCGGGCGCAGCGTGTCGGCCACGGCGATCAGGCCCAGGGGCCGCGTCGTCCCGACAATCATCACCGTCTTGCCGTGGCTCTCCAGGTCGGCCATCAGGCTCAGGACGGCCGCGTCCACCTGGACGCCGCATACCTCGGCCAGGGCGGGCTTGCCCACCCACACCGTCGCGCCGTCCACCGTGCCGTAGATACCCTGCCCCGTCACCGATTGCCCGTCGCGGGCCAGGGGCAGGGTCAGGCTGCGCGCCTGGGCTTCGACCACCACCGCGTGGGCGATGGGATGCTCCGACAGGCTTTCGACAGCCGCCGCCAGGCACAGCATCCGGTTCTCGTCTACTCCGTCGAGGGGCAGGACATCGGTCACTTTCGGCTTGCCGTAGGTCAGGGTGCCCGTCTTGTCGAACGCCACGACCTGGATGCCGGCCGTGTTCTCCAGGTGCGCCCCGCCCTTGAACAGGACACCCGCCCGCGCGCCGTTGGCGATGGCCGAGAGGATGGACGCCGGGGTAGAGATAACCAGGGCGCACGGCGACGCGACCACCAGCAGCGTCATGGCGCGGTAGAAGCTCGTCTCGAACGGCTGGCCCAGCAGCGGCGGGAGAATCGCCAGCAGCGCCGTGATGCCGACCACGCCCCAGGCGTACTTCTCCTCGAAGGTCTCGATGAAGCGCTGCGTGGGCGACTTCTCGCTGCGGGCCTCCTCGACCATCTGAACGATCTTCGCCAGTGTCGTGTCCTGTGCCCGCTTGGTGACGCGAATCTCCAGCGCGCCCGACCCGTTGAGCGTCCCGGCGAACACGGTGTCTCCGAGCGCCTTGTCCACTGGAATCGACTCGCCGGTGATGGCCGCCTGGTCCACCGCCGATTGGCCCGACACAACCTGGCCGTCGGCGGCGATCTTCTCGCCCGACCGGACCAGCACCAGATCCCCGACGCGCAACTCCTCGACCGGCACCACCTGTTCCTGCCGCACGCCGTCCTCCACCCGGATGACCGTTGCCTCCTGGGGCGATAGGTCCATCAGGGCGCGGATGGCGTGACGCGTGCGGTCCAGGGCGTAGTGTTCGAGGGCCGTGCCGAGGGAGAACAGGAAGAGCAGAATGGCGCCCTCTTCCCAGTGGTTGATGGCCGCCGCGCCGAGGGCCGCCGCCACCATCAGGAAGTCCACGTCCAGCGAGAGCGACATCAGGGCGCGGATGCCCTGGGGCACGGCGAACCAGCCGCCCGCGACGTAGGACAGGGCGAACAGGATGATTTCGGTCTGGCGCGGCGCGCCCAGCCAGTGGGCGGCCAGGCCCGCCAGCAGGAAGACCAGGGAGAAGACGGTCATGACGGCCAGCCCGTGGCGGTCCCAGAGCGTCTCCTCTTCCTCAGGGCCAACGCGGTAGCCTGCTCGGTCGACACCGCCGTCGTGTCGTACTCGACGCCCATCCGCCCGGCGGCCGGGTTGAGGGAGGCGCGGACCACGCCCGGCAGCGTACTCACCTCGCGTTCGAGGCGCAGGGCACATTGGTCGCAACGCAGCCCGCCCACGCCGAGCGTGCAGCGGTCGAACTGGCGGCCGAGGGCGACGCCGAGCTTGGCGCCTAGAGCCGCCACCGATTCGAGGGACACGCGGTCGGGGTCGTAGCTCAGCCGCAGGGTCGAGTGGCCCGGGTCGAACTCCGCGCCCGTGATGCCCTTGTGGGCCGAGACCGCCGCGAGCAGGAGGCCCGCGCAGTCCTCGTCATCGCGGTCGGGGAGTTGGAGTGGAATATCGATCTGTTGCGTTTTCATCGTGGTCTATGCTCCCATCGTGCATTGTACACTACGCCCGTGGAAACTGAGCGCAGTTTTCGCAACGATAGGTGAACAATCCTAACGTAGTTCGAAGCACTATCTGTACCAGTCAGGGGGGCCGCAGGATTCATACTCAACTCATTCTGCCTCCCATTCGTCCTCTGCATCATTGCTTTCTCGAACTCGACCCGAGGATGTTGGTGGCTTGATATCTGGCATGCCTGAGCGGCTGGGTGTATCGAGAGACAGTGAGATTTGCGCTTGCCCGTGTATCCTCTCACTCAGGGTCTTGAAGAATGCCTCCACCGGCGGTATATTGCGTTTGTTCCGCAGCGCATCAAACAGTCGGTCAATGGAGGCCGATGTTTTCCTTGTCGCAACGAGTTCGAACTTATTACCCGTTAACACCAAATCATAGAGCGCGAAT
>CAZFUK010000519.1:0-4214 GCA_964522005.1 uncultured Anaerolineales bacterium
ATCACCGTTGAGACACCGCGCAGCACCACGGCCGCGCCCAGCACCCAGTAGAGCGGGTCCTGGAAGACGGACAGGGCCGCCCACAGACCCAGGACGCCCACCCCTCCCAGTGCGTGAGCGGCAGAGCGGACCAGCCTGGGCAGGCCGGGCAGCAGTTGGGTCAGGATGACGGCTCCCCCGCCGCCGATGAAGACATAGCCGACGACGGTAGGGGGAATACCGAGACCGACCGGCACGGCCGCGCCCGCCGCCGGCCGCAGGGCCAGGTCCAACCCCTGGACCGCTTGCCCCAGGCCGAGCACCAGGCCCAGGGCGTCGGGCTGCGGGCTTAGCGCATGGGCCGCTGGAGCGGACGCGGCAAGCAGGACACCGAGGGAGAACAAGACCAGAATGCTGCCGGCCGCGATGGTGCCGCGCATGAAATACTCGGCGGCAAAGACCAGTTGGGGAATGACGACGAGGGTGGAGACGGTGAGGGTCGTCCGCCGAGCGGGCCGACTACCGGCCAGCCAGAGCAGGGCCAGGCCGCCAGCGGCTGAGCAGGCGCCGCGCAGCCACATGATGCCGAGCCAGGGGCCGAGGGAGCCTTGGGGCAACAGGAGGAAAGACGCGCCCAGGATGAGGAAGTAGAGGCCGGCTACCCAGCGCAGCGTGGTGTAGCGCAGGCGGGGAAGGCGGGCGAAGGCGGGACCGGACACGGCAGTCGTGGCGGACGAGAGCACTGGGCGCTCCGGGGCAAGGGCCAAGGGGGACATGAAGCGCGGTCCCAGGATGGGTGGCGGGCGAACAGGCTAATTATAGGCTGTTTTGGAAGGAAAGCAACCCTCCAAAATGGGGACGGGGTGGGCTGGCCGATGACCAGTCCACCCCGTAGCGAAGGGAGAAGGGAGACTACCGCGCGATCAGGACCGAGCAGGGGGCGTGGTGCAGCACGCCGTTGGTCACGCGGCCTAGCAGTTGTTCCAGGAAGCCGCGCTTGCGGACACCGAGCACAATCAGGTCGGCGCCAAGCTCCTGCGCCGTGTGAACAATGCTCGTGGCGGCGGGCATGTCAATCAGCTTGGCCTCGGGCTTGACGTCGGCGATGCGGTCGGCCAGGCGCTGGATCAACTTCTCGGACTCCTCGACCAGGTCTTCGCCGTGGGCCGCGATGGACGGGTCTTCGAAGACCACCGCGCCCGGTCCGGCGACGGCGTGGACAATGGTGACTTTCGCGCCCGACCCTCGGGCCAGGTCGGCGGCGACATCCACGGCCCGGTTGGAACCCTCGGAACTATCAACGGCGACAAGAATGGAGCGGAACATGGGTCCTCCTTGTGCGGGATGCAGGGCAGGCGGCTTAGTCGCCGGCGGCGGTGGCCGAGCGCGGCTTGGCCTCGGCTTCGCCGGGGCGCAGAGCGGCGGTGATGTCCACGTCCTTGGTCTCGCGGATGAAGACCAGGCCGACGATGAAGCAGACCGTGGCGATGGTTATCGGGTAGACCAGGCCGGCGATGATGTCGGCGCGGGCGCCGGTGATCGAGACCAGGAACGAGGCGATGGGCCGCAGCCAGCCCAGCCAGCCGGTCAGGTCAGCGAACCCATTCTTGGCACTATTGAACATGGTCAGGCCGATAATGGGCACCAGACCGCCAAACACACCGTTGCCGATGTGGTAGGGCAGCGACATGGAGGTGTAGCGGATGCGGGTGGGGAACAGTTCGACCAGGAAGGCGGCGATGGGGCCGTAGACCATGGTCACGTAGACGACCTGGATGAAGATCAGGACGCCGAGCATGAACGGGCTGTAGTTGGGGCCGGGGGCGTAAGCGGCCATGGCGCTGTAGATGGGGATGTAGGTCAGCACGGCCAGGAGCATGCCGCCCAGCATAATCGGCTTGCGGCCAATGCGGTCCGACAGCATGCCGAAGACGACGAACAGCGGCGAGGCGATGAGCAGCGGGATGGCGATGATGAGGTTCGAGTCGACCAACGGCACCTTAAAGATGGTCTGGAGGTAGTACAGGGCGTAGAATTGCCCGGTGTACCAGACAACGCCCTGGCCCATGGTCGCGCCCAGGAGGGCGAGGAGGACGAACTTGAGGTTGAACCAGTTGGTGAAGCTCTCCACCAGCGGCGTCCAGGCCTTCTTCGCCACGCCGCCCGACTTCTTGAGCCGCGCGAACAGGGGCGACTCCTGGAGCGACATGCGAATGTAGAGCGAGACGGCGACGAGGACGATGGAGATCAGGAAGGGCAGGCGCCAGCCCCAGGCGCTGAACGCGTCGTTGCCGACGGCCAGGCGGGTGACCAGGATGACGCCCAGCGAGAAGAACAGGCCGGCTGTCGCCGTGATCTGGATGAAGCTGGTGAAGAAGCCGCGCCGACCGGCGGGGGCATGCTCGGCGATGTAGGTCGCCGCGCCGCCGTACTCACCGCCGAGGGCCAGACCCTGGAGGATACGCAGCAGGATGAGGATGATGCCGGCCGCCGCGCCAATTTGGTCGGCGGTGGGCAGAAGACCGACGGCGAAGGTACACAAGCCCATCAGGGTCATGGTCAGCAGGAAGGTGTTCTTGCGGCCGATGAAGTCGCCAATGGTGCCGAAGACGATGGCGCCGAAGGGGCGGACGAGGAAGCCCACCGCGAACGCGGCCAGCCAGGCGATGAGGTCGCCTAGCGGCGTCCCTGTGTTGTAGAACTTGCTGGAGATGGTGGCGGCCAAACTACCGAAGATGTAGAAGTCGTACCACTCGATCATGGTGCCCGCAGCGGAGGCGAAGATGATGCGACCAATGTTCGGGTCTACCTCTTCCGTCGCAGCGGGGCGAGCAGGGGCGCGCGTTGCCATGCAGATACCTCCTAGGGGATAGGCGGCCAGGCCGGTGGCAGGCCGAGATGGGGATTGCCTTACCTATCATAGGGAAGGATTTTCAGTTCCGTTTAAGGCCTCTGTAAATTTTTGGTAAAGTCCGCCACATGGGGCGTAGGGGTCGCCCTGTGTGGCGGCTCCGCCCTCTAGGCGGTCGGTAGGGGATTGAGTATAATTACTCGACTGGCACTTTTGTTCTAGGTGGATTAGAGTTGGATGTATGCACAGCAGCGAACACGACGAGCAGGTGGCCCTGTTTAAGTGGGCCGCCCACATGGCCCTGCGCCACCCGGAGCTGGACCTGCTCTTTGCCGTGCCCAACGGCGGCAAACGCGACAAGATCATCGCCCTCCAACTCCAGCGCGAGGGCGTCAAGCCGGGTGTCCCCGACGTCTGCCTGCCCGTGCCGCGCCAGGGCTGGCATGGGCTGTTCATCGAGCTGAAGTATGGCCGCAACACGCCGACGGAGTATCAGTTGAGTTGGCTCGAACGCCTGATTGAGCAGGGCTACCTGGCCGTGGTATGCTACGGCTGGGAAGAGGCGGTGGACGTGATTAAGGACTACCTGGGCATGAAGGGGGAGGGCTAGCATGGCGGCCAGGACACCGTGGGCGGGGCGCCCGTCGTGGGGCGCGCGGTGGGAGGTCGCTCTGGCCGTCGCCCTGTCGCGGCTCAAGCTGATGAGCCGCTATCCAGGCGCGCTGTTCGTGGACATTGTCATGCCCATCGCCATCGCGGCCATCCCCGTGCTCATGGGCCGCTCGCTGACCGGCCCCGGCGGCCTCACGGCCTTCGAGCAGCGCGCGGGCACGGCCAACTATGTGGCCTACATGCTCATTGGCAGCAGCATCTTCATGGTCGTCAGCAACTCGCTGTGGAACTTTGGCTTCTGGATGCGGCGCGAGCAGCAGACGGGCACGCTGGAAGCCCTGTACCTCGCCCCGCCGTCGCGCTTCTGGCTGCTGCTGGGCGTCTCGATCTACGGCACGCTGCGCAACCTGGTGAGCTTCGCCCTGTCCTTCGTCCTGGGCTGCCTCGTCTTCCGCGTGAACCCGCTCCAGGGCGACATCCTGCTGGCCCTGGGCTTCCTGCTGCTGGGGCTGGTGCCGGTCTACGGCATCAGCCTGCTCTACGGCGCGCTGGTCCTGCGGCTCAAAGAGGCCAACGCCCTGATTCAGATTGCCCAGTGGCTCGTCAGCCTGCTCATGGGCATGTACTTCCCCATCACCGTCTTCCCGCCCTTCCTGCGCGCCGTGGCCCTGCTCTTCCCGCCAACGTGGATGAACAACGGCGCGCGGGCCGCCCTGCTCGGCGTGGGCTGGTTCTTCGAGACGTGGTACGCTGACCTGGCCGTGCTCGGCGT
>CAZFUK010000520.1:0-4209 GCA_964522005.1 uncultured Anaerolineales bacterium
CGGCCGGGCCGGCCGGCTGGAAGTCGTCCCAGGCGCGAGGAATACCCAGCGCGGCCAGCCCCAGGCCCAGGATGGCGCTCTCGATGAGCCACCGCCACGCGCTCCACCTCGGCTCCCGCGCCAGCAGTAGCCCAGTCACGCCCGGCAGCGCGAAGAACGCCGCGACCACGCGCGCCGTCAGCGGCGTGAGCGTCCACGGCCAGAGCGGGATGAACACGGTGGGCAGCGCGAACATCACCAGGGCCAGCGCCAGCAGCACGACGGAGCCAAGCCCGGTCAGCCGCCGCACCAGGGCCGGCACCACCGCGTCGCCCGGCTCTGGGCTGCCCTGGTCCACCTGGCGGTGGCGGAGCCAGAGCCAGACGATGAGGAAAGGCGATATGGCGTAGACGGTGGTCCAGGCATAAAAGGAGATGTGCCCAGGGTGGAAGCGGTCCAGGTGCAGCACGGTGGCGGTCAGGGCCAGGGCCGCGAAGACCGCGACGGCCAGGAAGCCATGCCGCAGCCTGTGCCAGTGGCGGCCCAGGGCGACACGACCAAAGAACAGCGCGCCCGCCGCGTAGTTGGCGCCCATGAGCAGGGGCGTCATGCGCGGGCGGATGGTCCAGGCGAAGAGGCGCTCGGTGTCGTCGGGGAACAGGTACAGGATGGCGACGGCGGTCAGCAACACCAGCATGACCGCCAGGGCGGCGATGCGAGCCTCGGGGCGGATGGGGTCGTCGGGGAGAGTGGGGGTTGAGTGCATAGCCAATCTTCCTGGTTAGAGTACAGTCTCGCCACGGCGGAGTTGCTCGTACAGCGCCTGGGTTTCAGGCGCGGGGGGCGCGCCAAGTTCGTCATGCAGCAGGCCCACCAGGCTCTGGTAGTGGCGCACGGCCTGCCCCGCCTCGCCCTGGCGCGCTAGGCAGCGCATCAGTTCACGGTGCGCCGCTTCGAGATAGCTGTCCTGGGTGATGGCGCGGCGGTAGGTAGCGGCGGCGTCGGCGTAGCGGGCCTGAGCCGCCTGCGCCGCGCCCAGGGCGAGCAGGGCATCCAGGTAGCTCCGGCGCAACTCCTCTCGCTTCAGGTCCACCCACTCCGCCGCGTCCAGGTCGGCCAGGAAGTCGCCGCGATACAGGGCGACCAGGGCGCTAAGGGTCGCCACGTCGGCGGGCGGGCGGTTGGCCGTCCCTTTGACCGCCTTGAGACCCCGCTCGAAGACCTCGACATCATACCAGTGGCCCAGGTCGCGGTTGAAGCTGTAGTGGTCGTCCTCGAACAAAATCCAGTCGCTATCGCCCAGGGCGCGGCGCAGGTGATACAGGGCCGTGCGGAAGTTGCTGCGCAGTTGACCCGCCGAGGCGTCGGGCCACAGCGCCAGGCCGATCTGCTCCTTCGTTTGCCGGCCGTGGCCCAGCAGGTAGAACAGCAGCTCGCGCGGCTTGGCGTAGGTCCAGTCGCTCGCCGCCAGGACGCGCCCGTCGCGGTAGACCTCGACCGGGCCGAGGGCAAGCAGGCGCAGGCGGACCCCTTCCGACGGAGGAGTCGCGGCTAAAGACTGAGGACTAAAGACTGAAGGATTAAAGACTGAAGATTGGAGCTTCTCGCCTCCGTCTTCCGTCCTCCGCCCTCCGTCCTCCGCCTGCCCCCCGCTATGGGGGGTCCTCCGTCCTCCGTCCTCTCCCCCTGGTCCCTCATCCTTGCCCCCTAACCCCTGCCCATAGGCGGTGTCAAACGCGCTATCACCGAGTGTCTGGCGCAGGTGAGCCGTGAGACCGGTGACGGCTTCGCGGCGCGAGGGGTCTATCTGCGCGCCCGTCCGCTCCAACAGGGCGGAGGCCGCGCCGAGCCAGTGCGCCGCCGCGAGCGGCTCGCTCGACGCCGCGCATAGGGCCAGCCCGGCCAGGGACAGGGCCGCGCCGACCTGGAAGCCAATCTCGCGGTTGACCGCCAGCGCCTCGCGGTACAGACGCACGGCGTCCGCCACCTCGCCTTGCCGCCGGCCGACCTCGGCCAGCCCGTTGAGCGCGGCTCCTAGCCCCCACCGCTCGCCAAACTCGCGGAAGACGGGCAGGCAGCGCCCGTAGAGTACCCGCGCCGTTGAGAGGTCGCCGCGTTGCAGGGCCAGGTGGGCCTGCCCGATGAGGGGCCAGCACTCGCCCCACGGGTCGCCCAGTTCCTGGAACAGGCGCAGGCTCTCGGCGTAGGCGCGTCCGGCCTCCGCGTAGCTCTCTTCACCCCGGCTGACCTCGCCCAGCCAAGCCAGCGCTGCCGCCTGACCCCAGCGGTCGTCGGCCTGACGGAGGTGGGTCAGGCTCTGCTCCAGCAGCACCCGCGCCGCGCCCGGCTGCCCTTGCCACAGAGCGCCCGCGCCCAGGGTGAGGAGCGCCTGGCCGATGACCCGCGCGTCCCCCAGTTCCCAGCCAAGGCCAAGGCTGTCCTGGAGAAACGACGAGGCCGCCGCCACGTCGCCCTGGGCCGCCGCCAGGATGCCGCCCGCGTAGAGGGCCTTGGCGCGGGCGACATTTAGAGGACCCCCAAGACCTGACAGCTTTTTCGAAGTCCCCGAAGGGGGAAAACCTGTCAGGTCTCCGGAACCTGTCAGGTCTGCTCCCTTAGTAGGAGCACCCGTCGGCAGGGCATGGAGCGCGGCCTGAACCCAGCGCCGGCCCTCGCTCAGCGCGCCGCGCAAGGCCCAGAACCAGCCGAGCGCGCCCGCCAGCCGCACGGCCTCCAGGACCGCCTCGGCCGGCGCGCCGTCGGCCCTCTCCCTCGTCCCGCTCCCCGCATCACGGACCCCTAGCCCCCAGCCCAGCGCGGCGCGCAGGTTGTCATGCTCGCGCTCCAGGCGGGTGAGCCAGACGCGGATGTCGGGGCCGCGCAGCTTCGGCTCGGCCTGCTCGGCCAGGCCCATGCTCCAGGTCAGGTGACGCCGCCGCATCTCAGCCGCTTCGTCGCCCAACGCTTCGCGGGCGTACTGCCGTACCGTTTCCAGCAAGCGGTAGCGCGTCTCGGGGCCGTCGCCCGGGCTGATGACCACCAGCGACTTGTCCACCAGCAGCGTCATCAACTCCACCACGTCCACCGAGGCGACGCCACCGGTCACCCCTGGCGTCGTGTCCGTGCATACGGCTTCCACAGCCGCCAGGGTGAAGCCGCCACTGAAGACGGCCAGGCGGCGGAACAGCCGCTGCTCTCGGTCGGACAGCAGTTGGTAGCTCCAGTCAACCGTGGCGCGCAGCGTTTGATGGCGCGGCGGCAGGTGGCGCGGTCCACCCCCCAGGAGGCGGAAGACGTCATCTAACCTCCCCGCCATCTCGGCTACGCTCAGGGCGCGCACCCGAGCCGCCGCCAACTCCACGGCCAGCGGGATGCCGTCCAGGCGGCGGCAGAGCTGGACCACGGCGGGCGCGGTGTCGGGCGTCAGGGCGAAGGAGGGCAGGGCCTGCTGCGCCCGCTCGACGAACAGGCGCACCGCCCCGAACTCCAGCAGGCTGGCCGGGTCGCTCACGCTGTCGGGGAAGGCCAGGGGCGGGACGGGCCACACCGTCTCACCCAGGACTCCGAGCGGCTCGCGGCTGGTCGCCAGTACGCTTAAGCCAGGGCACGCGCCGAGCAGGCGGTAGGCCAGGGCGGCGCTCGCGCCCACCAGGTGTTCGCAGTTGTCAAGAATCAGCAGCGCCTGCCGGGCGCGCAGTTCGTCGGCCAGCGTCTCGACCAGGGGGCGGCCCGGCTGCTCGCGCACGCCGAGGACCGAGGCGACTACCCCCGGAACCAGAGCCTCATCGGCCAGCGCCGCCAGGTCTACCCACCACACGCCGTCCGGAAAGCGGTCGGGCGCGGCGCGGAAGTCGGCGGCGAGGTGCGCGGCGAGGCGAGTCTTGCCGCTGCCGCCCGGACCGGTCAGCGTCAGGAGCCGCGTGGCCGCCAACTGCTGCCGCAGCGAGGCCAGTTCGCGCTCGCGGCCGATCAGCCGCGTCAACTGCCACGGCAGCGCGTTGCTCGACGGAGCGCGGTTGGAAGGTCCCGCCTGGGGAGCTTGACCCTGCATTCCTTTGCCTCTGCTTCTACTCCCCCGCCTGGGTCCAGGTTGCCCTTATCCTCCAAGTATACCGCCATTAGCCCAAAAAGGCGACCGGGAGAACCCCTTCCCTGGCCCCCTTCCCTTGTAGGGATGGGGGAGACGGAGGGGCGAGGTGGTCTCGCCCGACGCCACTCCCTTCCCAGGGG
>CAZFUK010000521.1:0-4207 GCA_964522005.1 uncultured Anaerolineales bacterium
GACGTGGTCGCCGTATGTGGCGAGCGGCAGTACGCCGATGACCAGAAAGACGTGCTCCTCAACCCGACGGTCGTCTTTGAGGTGCTGTCACCCTCGACCGAGCTTTACGACCGGGGCCAAAAGCTTCAGTTCTACCGCTCGCTGCCCTCCCTCAAGGACTATGTCCTGGTTGCACAAGATAAGCCCCATATTGAACTGTATTCCCGTGATGCAGCTGGCACTTGGCGTTATAGTGATACCTGGGGCTTGCAGAGCCATCTCTATGTTCCCTCGATTGATTGCACGCTGGCCTTAGCCGAGGTGTACCAGCGTGTCCAGGTGAGTGAAGCCGATGAGTGAGCGTCAGCTCCCAGAGCATATAGCCGAAAAACTCAAGGCCCTGCCGACCAAGCCGGGCAACTACCTCTATCGGGATGCGGCCGGCAAAGTCATCTACGTCGGCAAGGCCGTCAACCTGCGCAACCGCGTGCGCTCCTACTTCCAGGCCGGCGCCGACCACGACGCCAAGACGCACGTCCTGGTCCAGAACATCGCGGACCTGGAGTGGATCGAGCGCGACACCGAACTCGAGGCCCTCATCCACGAGGCGACCCTCATCAAGCAGTACAAGCCGCGCTTCAACGTCCGGCTCAAGGACGACAAGCGTTACCCCTATATCAAGATCTCCTGGAACGAAGCCTTCCCCACCGCCACCCTGACGCGGCGCATCGAGCAGGACGGCGCGCGCTACTATGGGCCGTACACCGCCGCCTGGGCCGTCTACCGCACGCTCGACACGCTGCGCAAAGTCTTCCCCTACCTGACGTGCAGCCGCGTCATCACGGGCAAGGACCCGCGCGCCTGCCTGTACTACGACATTGGGCTGTGCCTGGGGCCGTGCATCGGCGCGGTGGATAAAGCCCAGTATCGGGCCATGATCGAGCGCATGTGCCGCTTCCTCGAAGGAAAGTCCGAGGACATCCTGCTGGACCTGCGGCGGCAGATGGACGACGCGGCCGAGGCCCTGGAGTTCGAGAAGGCCGCCAAGTTGCGCGACCAGATTACCGCCCTCCACCAAATTGTCGAGCGCCAGAAGATTGGCGTCTCCGAGTTGGTGGACCAGGACGTCATCGCCCTGGCCCGCGACAACGGCAGCGCCGTCGTCCAGGTCTACTTCATTCGCGGCGGGCAACTCGTCGGCCGCGAGTACTTCCTGCTCGAAGGCGCGGAGGGCGAGGTCAACCCCGAAGTCCTGTCGTCGTTCATCACCCAGTTCTACGAGGAAGTGCCCTACGTGCCGCCCATCATCCTGACCCAGGAGCAAGTGGTGGAGGCGACGATTATCGAGTCGTGGCTCAAGACGCGGCGGGGCGACAAGGTGAGCATCTCGGTGCCGGAGAACGGCCAGAATGGCGAGCTGGTGAAGATGGCGGCGGGGCAGGCGGCGGAGACGCTGGGCGTGCTCAAAGCGCAGTGGCAGGCCGACCAGGGCAAACAGGTGACGGCGCTCTCCGAACTCCAGGAGGCGCTCGGCCTCGCCGGCCCGCCCAACCGCGTCGAGTGCTACGACATCTCCAACATCCAGGGCACCAACTCCGTGGGGGCGATGGTCGTCTTCGTCCAGGGCGTGCCGAGGAAGAGCGAGTACCGCAAGTTCCGCATCCAGAGCGTCCAGGGGCCGAATGACTTCGCCTCGCTCCAGGAAGTGCTCAGCCGGCGCTTCAAGCATCTCAAGGAGCCGCCCGCCGAGGAACGCCGCGACCCGCGCCGCAAGGACGAGGTGGACCCGTTCTCCCTCACGCCCGACCTGGTCATCATTGACGGCGGCAAGGGCCAGCTCAACGCGGCCCTCGAAGTCTGGCAGACGCTCGGCCTGGACCACATTCCGGTCGTCTCGCTCGCCAAGCGGCAGGAGGAAATCTTCGTGCCGGGCCGCGACGAGTCGATTATTCTGCCGCGCGACTCGCAGTCGCTCTACCTGGTCCAGCGCATCCGCGACGAGGCGCACCGCTTCGGGCTGAACTACCACCGCACGCTGCGCTCGAAAGTCGGCCTGGCCTCGACGTTGGAGGAAATCAAGGGGATTGGCCCGCGCCGGCGCAAGGCGCTGCTCCAGCGCTTCGGCTCGCTGGACGGCATCCGCGCGGCGAGCCTGGAGGAGTTGGCCGCCGTGCCCGGCATGAACGCCGACATCGCCCGGCAGGTGAAGGAGTCGCTCGGCGGGTGACGTCCGAGGCGTGACGGAGGGGTGAGGCGGTATGGCATTTCTCGACCAGGATGAAATCCTCAAACGCCTGAGCCAGGTCAAGGCCCTGGCGCAACTCAAGCCCGAAGCCCTCAAGCAGATGGCGGGTATGGTCGAGGTGCGCGTCTACGCCCCCGGCGAGACGATCTACCGCCTGGGCCAGATCGCCAACAACCTCTACATCGTTGAGTCGGGCGAGGTCGCCTTTCGGGAACTGGACCGGCTGGCACGGCAGCGCGACGTGGGGCAGCTTGGCCCCGGCGAGGTCTTCGGCGCGCAGGCCATCCTGCGGGGCGAAATCTACGACCGCACCGCCATCGCGGTCCAGGAGACGACGCTCCTGACGCTGGACCGCCCGGCCCTGACCCGTATCCTCAACGACCATCCCTACATCAGCCGCCCCTTGCTGCGCGAGGCCCACGTCCGCCGCCGCTGGGGCCGCGTCACCTTCCCCAGTCAGGCCAACGACGAGTTCGTGCTCGTCTACGCGCGACCCCACTGGATCGTGCTGCTGTCGAAGCTCGCCTGGCCGCTCTTGCTCATGGGCGTCATCATCGCCTTCGTCACGGTCCTGGCCGTCGCCCTCACCAGCGCCATCCTGGGCGCGCTGGTCATCGGCTTTAGCCTGCTGGCGGTGGCGATTGTCCTCCTGGTCTACTCCTACTGGGACTGGTGGTTCGACACCTACATCGTCACCAATCAGCGTGTCATCTCCATGCTCCGCCGGCCGTTTATCCAGGAGCAACTGACCGAGGCGCGCATCGGCAAGATTCAGAACACCACCATCAGCTTTCCTAACCTCTGGTCGCGGCTGCTCGGCTGGAGCAACGTTCGCATCGCCACGGCGGGCGGCCCGCCCATCATCCTGCCGCGCATCGCCAACGGCCCGCGCGTCAACGCCGTCATCAACGAGTTGGTGGCCGAGAACCGCCAGCGCGCCGCGCTTCAGCAACTCCAGGAGCGTGAGGCGTACATCGAGGCCCGCCTACGCGGCCAGGCGCCGGCCACCACGAACACCGCCTCGGCCGCCGCCGCCCTCGCCGCCAGCCGCGCCGGCCAACGCCCGCCCGCCCTGGTGCGCGCCGTGGGCTTCTTTGTGCCCCGCCTGCGCGAGGTCAACGGGCCGATCATCACCTACCGCAAACACTGGATTCTGCTGTTCCAGCAGACGTGGTTCTACCTGCTCCTCTTCCTGGTCGTGGCCGTCCTTGCCGTCGTCGGCCCGCTGCTCCGGGTGTGGCAGCCGCTCGACCCCCTGTCCCTCGGCCTCCTGGCCCTCGAAGTGGTCCTCTTCGGCCGCCTGCTCTGGCTCTACGAGGACTGGCGCAACGACCTCTACCTGCTGACCGATACCGCCGTGATAGACATCGAACGCCTGCCGCTCTACCTGCGCGAAGAGGCCAAGCAGGCCGGCCTCGACGCCATCCAGGACGTGAGCTATGTCATCCCTCACCCCCTGGCCGAGTTCCTGGACTACGGCAACATCCTGATTCAGACCGCCGGCCCCCTGGGCAAGGTGACCTGGGACCACATCGCCAACCCGCGCGAGGTGCGGCGTGAGATTAACGACCGCATCAGCGAGTTCCAGCGCCGCCGCCAGGAGACGCAGCAGAAAGCCGTGGACGACTCGCTGGTGCTCTGGTTCCGCACCCACGATAAGATTCAGGGGGCCAAGCCATAAGCGAGGGGCAAGCCGGGGGAGGCGGTGGAACAGAGGAAGCTGGCAGGCAAAGCGGGGGATGATAAGAAGATAAAAGGAAGCCGTGGGAGAGATGGCTCTTCTCACGGCTTCCTCTTTTGCAGGCTGTATCCTGTTCCCGGAGGGTGACTGCCATAGCACAGCCGCCCCCGCTCCCCTTCGCCTCCCCCTACTGACTCCCCGCCCAACCCTCTCAGGGATTAGGTGGTGTCCGGACCCGCTGGTACAAGCTATCTTGGTCGTAGCAGCTATCTGTTTCAATCCCTCTCAGAGATTAGGTGGTG
>CAZFUK010000522.1:0-1120 GCA_964522005.1 uncultured Anaerolineales bacterium
AGTTCGACCTATCGGTAATGTCGGAGAAGCCGCGCCAGCTCATGGACGGCAAGGAGGGGCTGGACCTGGGGCGGCGCATGTTGCCCTTTGTGCCCGCCCTCGCCCGCTGGGGGATGGTCTCGGCCGGCGACTTCGCCCACCGCTTCCGCGACCCCTTCCTGCGGCGCGCCGTGCCGCTCATGTTTAGCTGGCCCCAGATACCGATGATGGCGGGGCTGGCCCAGTTGGCCTACATGGCGAACGGCAACGCGGGCTTCCCGGAGGGCGGGTCGCTGGAGTTCGCGCGGGCGGTCGAACGACGCTACCTGGCGCTGGGCGGCCAAATCCACTACAAGGCGCAGGTGGAGAAGGTGCTGGTCGAGAACGACCAGGCGGTGGGGGTGCGGCTCTACAGCGACGAGGTCTATCGCGGTGACTATGTGGTCTCGGCGTGCGATGGGCGCGGCACCCTCTTTGACCTGCTCGACGGCCGGTACACCGACCGCCACCTGCGGGGCATGTACGACGGCCACCTGCCCACCTACCCCATGCTCCAGGTGTCCCTCGGCGTGGCCCGCGACCTATCGGCCCTGCCGGCGCGCACGACGTATCTGCTGGACCAGCCGGTGCGCATCGCGGACGCCGAGCGCCACGACCTGCCGGTCAAGCACTTCGGCTTCGACCCGACCCTGGCGCCGGCGGGCAAAACCGCCGTGACGTTGCTCATCCCGTCGGACTACGAATGGTGGCAGAGGATCTACGGGCATCACCTGTACAAGACCGAGCAGACGCAGGTGGGCGAATTGGTGGTGGCCGAGTTGGAGAAGCGTCTGCCGGGCCTCCAGGCCAGCCTGGAGGAGGTGGACGTGGCGACGCCGCTGAGCTACGAGCGCTACACGGGCAACTGGCGCGGCTCGACGTGCGGTTGGCTGCTGACACTGGACACGATGCGGTTGATGCTGACGGGGGTGAGCCAGACGCTCCCCAAGCTGGACCACTTCTACCTGGCGGGGCAGTGGGTGGAGCCGGGCGGCGGGGTGCCCATGGCCGCCATGTCGGGCCGCAAGGCGGTGCAGTTGATCTGCGCGGCCGAGGGCCAGCCGTTTAGGACAGAAGTGGCGGGCGAGATGGTAATGGCGTA
>CAZFUK010000522.1:1220-4206 GCA_964522005.1 uncultured Anaerolineales bacterium
GGCGGTCGCGCCGAGGCCGAAGACGCCGTGCTCAACGTAGGCGCCGTCCTCCAGGCGCAGGACCGTCACAATCTGCTTCTGGCCGTCCACAATCCAGTACTCCAGGATACCCGCTTCAGCGTAGTCGCGGCGTTTCAGGTCGTAGTCACGCTGGGGGTTGTCCTCGCTCACCACTTCCAGTACCAGGTCCGCCCCCAGCCAGTAGCGGTTCTGGGAACGCGGGTCGTCGGCATCCAGGAGGAGAAGCAGGTCAGGCTCGCGGAATTTGCCCGTCCGCACGCGAAGGCGCAGGGGGGCGAAGTGGACCACACCACCGCGAGGTTCCAGGAAGGCGATGAAGGCCAGGAGCAGACGTTGGAGGATGGACTGGTGGTCGTCAGTAGGCGCGGGGAGAACCTCGAGATAGCCGTCGGTGAGTTCGATGAGGTGGTTGGTGTGGTCGGTCACCCAGAGGTAGCCTTCATCGCCCCACTCCCCTTGCCGAGGCAGCAGGTCTAGCAGCAGGTCGTCCACCTGCTCTTGTGCCGTTGTCGGTTCGGCTAGCGCGACTGTCGCGGCCATCGTTTACTCCTGTCGTCCCCCATCCAGTCGAAATTTAGACTTGGCAAGCCATTATACCTCAAACTGGGCGCCGGCTCAACCGCGCGCCGTCCTCGACCAGGGTTCTCTGCGAGTCGTGGACTGCCCCGAACCCCTCCCCCGGCCCCTCCCCTGCGAAGGGAGGGGTGACTTGGCCCCCACTGGCCCCCCCTCCCCTAGCAAGACAGACGGAGCTAGATGGTCTGCCCCTGCCGCTCGCCCCGGTTCATGGCGCGGAGGGCCAGGCCGACGACGACGCCAAAGATGAAGCCGCCGATGTGCGCCCAGTAGGCGACGCCGCCGCTCTCGGCCATGCGACCGCCCAACGCCGAGAAGCCCGATAGGAACTGGGTGACAATCCAGAAGCCGAGCAGCAGCACGGCGGAGACGCGAGTAATGGTGATGAAGATACCCAGAATCAGGAGGGTGCGGACCTGTCGGCCGGGGAAGAGGACGATGTAGGCGCCGAGAACGCCGGCGACCGCGCCGCTCGCGCCGAGGTTGGGGATGTTGCTCGCCCCGACGACGAGGGTCTGCACGGCGAAGGCGACGATGCCGGCCAGGAGGTAGAAGACGGGGTAAAGCAGGGTGCCGACGCTGCGCTCGATGTTGTCGCCAAACACCCACAGGTAGAGCATATTGCTGCCGACATGGAGCAGGCTGCCGTGGAGAAACATGGCCGTGACTAGGGTGTACAGGTCCTGGCCGTGCAGAATCTCGTTGGGGATGACCGCGTAGGTGCAGACGAACTGGTCGCCGGCCGTGAGCGCGCCGCTCATCTGCGCCATCAACCGCGTGCAGGCGTCCGCCGTGCCGCCCTGGAAGGGCTGGTTGTCGAGGAGGGTTTGATAGACGTAGACGAGGATGTTGGCGACGACAAAGGCCACGTTAAAGAACGGGAAACGCTGGCCGGGGCGGTCCATGTCGGATAGCGGAATCATGGGTGTCTCCTGTGAGGGTTGAGAGCGCGAGAGAGCAAACCCTATGCCAGAGTCGGGGTCAGCCGCCTTTGCCGATGCGCCGCAGGTGGCCGGGCGGCAGGAGCCAGCGCAACTGCCCGCCGTTGAGTCGGAGGTCGGCCACGTCCACCCGCGCCAGGCCCGTCTTCTTGAGGATCATGTTGAGGCCCGGACCGACCAGCGCGCCGATGGTGGCGCTGAAGCCGGGCTCGTGGCCGACCAGGACGACCTGGCGCAACTCGGAGCAGCCCGTAGTCGCCAGGGCGAACTCCAGCGCGTCCATCAAGTGGAGCGGGTTGAACTCAAGACCGAGCAGCGGGGTCTCGACCACCTCGACGCCCAGCACCTCGCCCACGATGTACGCCGTCTGCCGAGCGCGGGGCAGCGGGCTGGTCAGGATGACGTCGGGGTCGGCCAGGCGGAGCAGCCCCCGCGCCACCGCCCGCGCCACGCGCCGCCCCTTAGCAGTGAGCGGGCGGGCGTCATCGTCCATCTCGTAGCCCGGCGCGCCGTGTTCGACCGCGATGCCATGACGGAGAAAGAGGAGTTGCAGCATGGGATTAGCCTTACGGGTTAGCCTTATGGATTAGCCGTGGACCAGTTGAAGGAGCGCTACTTCCGGCGGACAGTTGTGGCGGATGGGCGGGAAGGCGCTGCCCAGGCCGCGATTGGTGTAGAGCCACATGGCGCCGACGCGGTACAGGCCGCGTGGGTACTTGCGGCCCAGCAGCGGCAGCCAGGTGGTTTCGACCCCTGGGATGTAGACCTGGCCGCCGTGGCTGTGGCCGGAGAGTTGAAGGTGGACGCCATAGCCCTGGGCGATGTCGGCCACGTCTGGTTCATGGGCCAGGAGGACGGTGAAGGCGTCGTGGGGCACGTCGGCCAGGGCGCGCGGCAAGTCCGGCAGACCGTGGCGGGCGTCGTCCAGGCCGGCTAGCCAGAGGGCGTCTTCGCCCACGGGCACGCGGTACGCCTCGTTCACCAGGACCGTTATACCCAGGTCCTCGAAGGCCCGCCGCACCAGGCGGGGGCTGCCCCAGTAGTCGTGGTTGCCCAGCACGGCGAACACGCCGAGGGGAGCGCGCAGCCGCGCCAGGGCGGCGACGCACTCCTCGACGTGGACCGTGACGTGGCGCTCGTGGTGGATGAAGTCGCCGGTCAGGACAACCAGGTCGGGCCGCTGCGCCAGGACGCGGTCGGCGGCGGCGGCCAGGTAGTCGGCCTGGATCCACCAGGAGGTGTGCAGGTCGCTGAAGTGAGCGATGCGGAGGCCGTCCAGGGCGGGCGGAAGGTTGGCGAAGGGCAAGGTGACCTGCTCCAGGCGCAGGTCGTAGAGTTCGTTACGCCAGCCGTGCCGACGGGGGTCCAGGGCGTAGCGGGCCAGACCATAGACAGTGGTGAGCCGAGGCTTGAATAGGCGCACAGCGACTTCCTTCCCCTGTCTTACT
>CAZFUK010000523.1:0-4203 GCA_964522005.1 uncultured Anaerolineales bacterium
GCCAAGCCTACCTCCGCCGACGTCCTCCTCGTCATCGAGGTGGCAGAGACCTCGTTTGACTACGATACCAAGGTCAAGCTACCTCGTTACGCTCAAGCGGGGGTGCCAGAGGCGTGGGTGGCGGACCTGACCGGCGACCTGGTCAAGCAGTATGCCGACCCGGTCGGTGGAGTCTATCAGGTAGAGAGGGAGTATCGGCGCGGGGAGACACTGGTGTCACAGGCCGTGCCTGAGTTGAGCCTCGATGTGGCGGCTATCCTGGGCTAGAGCATGAGGAGGGTTATGACATTACACCGCGCCGATCTAGACCCCAACCCCGTGCGTCAACTCGAAGCCTGGCTGGCCGACGCTCGCGCTGCCCACATCCTGGAGCCAAAGGCGATGACCCTCGCCACCGCGACCCCGGACGGCGTCCCGTCGGCGCGTATGGTCCTGCTGCGGGGGCTAGACGAGCGCGGGCTGGTCTTTTACACCCACTACGCCAGCCCCAAGGGCCGCGACCTCGCCGCCAACCCCCACGCGGCGGCTGTGTTCTACTGGGATGCCCTGCGGCGGCAGGTGCGAGTGAGTGGGACGGTGAGCCGTCTGGAGCGCGCCGAGTCGGAGGCCTACTTCGCCACGCGGCCCGTCGGCCACCGCCTCAGCGCGTGGGCCTCGCCCCAGAGCCAGCCTATCCCAGACCGGGCGTTTCTGGAGGACCGCCTGCGGGAGGTGACGGCCCAGTTTGGCGATGCCGTGCCGTTGCCGCCCTATTGGGGCGGCTTGCGGCTGACTCCCCAGGTCTTCGAGTTCTGGCAGAGCGGTGACAACCGCCTGCATGACCGTTTTCGCTACACACAGGGCGAGACGGGGGATTGGGGGATTGAACGGCTGGCCCCCTAGCTATTAGGTCAGGCGGCGGCGCTGATAGGCCAGGAGGGCCAACGAGCCTAACAGACCGGCCAGCAGGACGGCGGTCCAGCCGAGCGGCAGGGGCGCGCCCGTGTCTTCGACCACCAGCGCGTCTACGACACAGCGCGGCCCGGTCGCCCCAGAGCTAGGGCCTTCGGCGACGGACAGGTGGAGGGTATGCGGCCCATTCGCCAGCGACGCCGCCAGCGTCTCCCGCGCCTGCCACTCGTTCTCACTCCGGTAAAGCTCGGTGTAGCTGCGGCCTTTGGCGTCGTGGGCCAGGGAGGACACGGGCTGATCGTCGAGGGTGACGAGGCAGCGGCCCATGCCGGGGCCGCGCGCCGTCACTAGTTGGACCGCGCTGCCGCTGAATTGGAAGGTCAGGCTGGCGCCGGGGCGGTCGCTGGTCAGGTAGGCGCCGCCGCTCGCCTCAGGGGCCAACACCATGTCCCAACCGGGCGAGGCGACGACGGGCGCGGCGCTCTCCTGGTAGGCGCCGGCATCGGCGGTCTTGAGGTGGGCCGTGGCCTCTTTCAGGCGGGTGTAGACCGGGCGCGGAGTGAAGTCCACATCCACCAGGCGGAAATAGTAGTCCGAGCGGTCGGGCGGTTTGTCGCCCACCTGACGGAAGTACCAGATGTTGAAGACACCGGCCCACGGCCACTGCTCACGCGCCAGGCGGATGCCTTCGAGGGTGTACTCGGCCTGCTGGCGTTCGTCCACCCGCTGCCAGATGAGCTCATCCTTGGGGAAGTCGGGCGGCGAGGCGTTCCAACCGTACTCGTTGAACCAGACGGCTTTAGCCTGGTCGCCGTACTTCTCCATGATGGCGCGCTGGAGGGTGACGCGCTGGAAGTTGAGGCGATCCGGAGACGCGGGCGCGGTGGGGGGGTCCTCCATGCCGAAGGCGTTGGCCGAGAGGATGTCAAAGTAGTCCCTGGCGCCGGCCTGGTACATCTCTTCGAGGAAGACGAGGTCGGACAGGTTGCGGCGGTCGGGGAAGTTCTCGACGGTCATCGCCAGGGGGGCCGACAGGACGACGACGTTCGGGTCGGCCTGCTTGGCGCGCTGGTAGGCGACGCGCAGCAGCGCGACGTACTGCTGGGGGGAGACGGCCTGCGCGCCCCACTCCGGGAAGATGTTCGGCTCGTTCCAGACCTGGATGTAGCGCACCCGACCTTTGAAGTGGGACACAAAGGCGTAGACGAAGTCGCCGTAGTCCTCCAGGCGGTCCGGCGGGCGCTGCGGGAAGCGGTTGTCCTGGCGGGTCCAGGCCGGCGGGCGGTCCAGACGGGCGATGACCTGGATGCCGTGGCTGGTCAGCAGGTCCACGATCTCGTCGTACTTCTGCCAGGTGCTCCGCCCTTCGTCATCCACATAGCGGCCCTTGGCGCGCGGCTCGATGGCCTCCCAGGGAAAGACCTGTTTGGCCCAGCCGATGCCGGCCGCCTGGGCCATCTCGACGGTCTTCTGGCGTTTCCAGGCTTCGACTTCCAGGTCCAGGAAGAAGTTAGCGCCGTAGGGGTTGACGTCGGTGTGGGGGATGGTGCGGGTATCGCGGCTCTCGACCACCGACGCCCGCTCGGCCCAGCCGTAGCTGGCCCAGAGCAGAATCAGGCCGGCGGCGCAGGCGATGGCAACGAGGCGCAAGACAGGGGAGGGAAGCTTAGGCATCGGCATACAGGCGCAATCCAGGCTACGGGCGGCCCACGGGGATGATGAGTTGGTAGAGCGCCTGGTAGGCGCGGCTGACCGCGAGCGGCCCATCGCCACCCATGGCATACAGCCGCGTATCGTAGGCCGCTACCCCTAGCCCATGCCAGTCCCCGGCGAAGGCCGTCTCTTCCACCCGCCAGGTGTCGGCGCTGGCATCATAACTTGCCAGGCCCAACGACGTCGGCCCCCCGCCCAGGGCGTAGACCCGCCGCCCCACGGCCGCCGCCCCCAGGTGGCTGCGCGGTTCGGGCAGTGGTGCGCGCGTCGCCCAGGTCGCCCCACTCGCCTCGTCCGAAGGCGTCAGCACCTCGTGGGTCGCCAGGGGCGCGCCGTTCTCGCCCCCAATCACATGAATGTCTCCATCCACCACCGCCGCCGCGCCAAAGGCCCGGGCCGTGGGCATGGTCGGGCCGGTCTTCCACTCGCCACTGCCGGGCGCGTAGACCAGCGTCTCGGCGTGGTAGGCGGCGCCGTCCCAGCCGCCGATGAGGTAAATCTTGCCCTCGACCGCCGCCAGGGCGTAGCCACACAGGGCGCGCGGCAGCCGCGTGGTCGTCGTCCACTCGTCCTTGGCCGGACTATAGACCTCGACCACGTCCACCGGCCGGCCCTGGGCATCGCAGCCGCCGGGTACATAGATCTGGCCGCTGACGACGACGGCCTGGATGTCGCGGACCGGGGTGGGCTTGGCCGCCCGCGTCGTCCAGGTATCACTAAAGGTGTAGCGTTCGACCAGGCCGCTCACGCCCTCGGCTGTCTGCCCGCCGATGGCATACACGCCGTCGCCCTGGGCGACGAGGGCCAGCCCGCCGCGCGCCGTGGACATCGGCTTCAAGTCGCGCCATTTCTGAATCATCACCGCCGGTGGGGGGATAATGCGGTCATCGCTGATGCTGGGCAGCGGCGTCGGGACGGGCGTCGGGGTGGCCTGGACCGTCCGCCAGACGGTGACGCCAGCCAGGACCAGCGCCAGGGTCAGCAGCGGCGCCAGCCACAGGCGAACAGGGGTCCGGGGCGAGGGGGAGACGACGTTCGAGTCGGGAAGTGGTTCGGGGGCGACGAGGGGGTCAGGGGCGACGGCGAGCGCCTCCCCGACGCCATTGGCCGCCGGGTCGGCCTCGTCGAGCGCGGGGACGGTGGGGAGGGCCACCTCCGCCAGGGCGCTGTTGGGCAGATTAATCAGGCCCATGCGGATGGCCGACAGCGTCGCCTCGGTGCGCGTCTGGACGCCGAGTTTATCGAAGATGTTGCGCACGTGGACCTTGACCGTGTTGATGCTAATGACCAGCTCCTCAGCGATTTGCTGATTCGTGGCCCCGGTCGCCAGCAAGCGCAGAACTTCGATCTCGCGCTCGCTCAGGGTCCGTACCGCTTCCGTCATCCGCTCGTTCCTCACCTCGAAGGTCATCCCGTCCCGTTATTATAGCCAGCGTGGGAGAGACGGGCAAACAGTTGTGAATACGGCCTACAGAATAAAACCCGGATTCAGGGGAGAATCCGGGTCGCTTGTTCACAGTATCAGTACCCCCGGTAGGACTCGAACCTACGACACCCTGTTCCGAAGACAGGTGCTCTAATCCACTGAGCTACGGGGGC
>CAZFUK010000524.1:0-4201 GCA_964522005.1 uncultured Anaerolineales bacterium
CGCCCTCGTCGCGCTGAGCGCTTTCACCCTGACGCGGCTCGGCCGCTCGCAACTGGGTCGCACCCTCGGCGCCATCCGTGAGGATGAACTGGCCGCCGAGACCTACGGGGTCGAGACCGGGCAGTACAAAGCGCTGGCGTTTGGGCTGGGCGCGGCGGTGGCGGCGGTGGGCGGCGCGCTGTTCGCCCACTCCAGCACCTACATCAGCCCAGACATCTTTACCCCGGCCATCTCGGTGCTGGTCCTGACCATGGTCATCCTGGGGGGGCTGGGCAGCGTGCCCGGTGTCATTGCCAGCGCCGTCTTGCTCATCGCCCTGCCCGAAGTGGCGCGGCCCGTCGCCGACGCCCGCTGGCTGCTCTACGGCGTCCTGTTGCTGCTCCTGGTGCGCTTCCGCCCGCAGGGGTTGCTGGGCCGCGAGCCGAAGCAGGCGGTGAGCCGGGGGCCGTCGAGCGCCGGGGGTAAGGCGGCGGAGCCGGGGCTGGGCACGCAGCCCGAATTCGCGGGAACGCAGGGGAAGTGACGTATGACCTTGCTAGAAATCAGCGGTCTGAGCAAGCTGTTTGGCGGGCTGCGGGCGGTGGACAACGTCAGCCTGACGGTGGCAGAGGGCGAGTTGGTGAGCCTGATTGGACCCAACGGCGCGGGCAAGACGACGGTCTTTAACCTGGTGACGGGCATCTATCCGCCTACGGCTGGACGTATCCTGCTGGACGGGCAGGACATTACCGCGCTGCCGACGGCCCAGGTCGCGGCGCGGGGCGTGGCGCGCACGTTCCAGCAGGGGCGGGTGTTCGCCGGGCTGAGCGTGGCCGACAACGTCCGCGTCGGGGCGCATGTCCACCTCGACACCCAGCGGCCGGGCGCGGGGCTGGTCCAGGGACTGGGGAGGGTGGGGCGGGTTGTGGCGCCCTGGCTGCGGCTGCCCTGGGAAGCGGCCCTGGCGGTGGCGCAGCCGCCAAGCGTCCGGGCGGAAGAGGCCCGGCTGGCCGAGGCGACGCGGCGCATCCTGGGGGTCTTTGGCGAGCGCCTGACGCCGCGCTGGGACGACCCCGCCCTGTCGCTGTCCTACGCCAACCGCCGGCGAGTGGAGATCGCGCGTGCCCTGGCCCTCAAGCCGCGCCTGCTGCTGCTTGACGAGCCATGCGCGGGCATGAACCCGGCCGAGACGCGCGAACTCCAGGACCTCATTGGCCTGCTCCGCCGCGACTTCGGCCTGACCATCCTGCTCATCGAGCACAAGCTCGACCTGGTGATGCAGTTGTCCGACCGCGTCGTCGTCCTCGACCACGGGGCCAAAATCGCGGAGGGCACGCCGGCCCAGGTGCGCCACGACCCGGCGGTGATTGAGGCCTACCTTGGCCGGGCGGCGTGAGGGATAAAACATGCTTTCGTTACATAACATCAATGCGTTTTACGGGCCGATCCAGGCGCTGTTCGATGTGAGCCTGGAGGTGCGCCAGGGCGAGATTGTCTGTCTGCTGGGGGGGAATGCGTCGGGCAAGAGCACGACGATGAAGACGATTCTGGGCCTGGTCAGGCCAAAGAGCGGGCAGGTGGTCCTGGACGGTCAGGACATCACCGCCCTGTCCACGCCGCAGCGCGTGCGTCGCGGGCTGGCGTCGGTGCCCGAGGCGCGCCGCATCTTCCCGCGCATGACCGTGCGGGAGAACCTGCTCATGGGCGCGTACACGCGGCGGGATGCGGCCATTGGCGACGACCTGGCGCGGGTGCTGGACCTGTTCCCCCGCCTCAAGGAGCGGCTGGCGCAGTCGGGCGGGACGCTCAGCGGCGGCGAGCAGCAGATGCTGGCGCTAGGCCGTGCCCTGATGAGCCGGCCCCGCCTGGTCTGTATGGATGAGCCGAGCATGGGCCTGGCCCCCAAGCTGGTGCAGCAGAGCTTCGATCTGATCCAGCAGGTCAACGCCCAGGGCGTGACGATTTTCGTCGTCGAGCAGAACGCCCAGGTGGCGCTGAGTATCGCCCACCGGGGCTACGTCCTCCAGAACGGGGTCATGGCGCTGGCCGGGCCGGCCCAGGAACTCCTCCACAACCCACACATTCGGCGCGTCTACCTGGGCGAAGTGGCGGCGTAGCATCCCGCGGTACGGCCCAGACCCTAAGGGTTTTCGGAAACCCTTAGGGTCTGCCTGTCGGCTAGAAGCCGCGTGGCGCGGCGAGGGTGGCCGCGCGTTCGATGTGGGGCAGGTAGGCCAGGCTGGCGGGGGTGGGGGAGGCCTGCGCCAGCGGCCCAGACGCCACCGCCGCGCCCGACGTGGCCTGGGACAGCGCCACCAGGCTCAGCCAGCACACGAGGGCCAACACCGCGAGACCGATCAGGGGTTTGGGAAACATGCCATCTCCTTCGAAGGTGTGCGCGGCGTAGGGTGGAAAAGATAAGCCTACGGCCCGCCTGTGTCAACCCTGCAATTCTGAGACCCGACCCGTTTTCCACCAGCGGTCGGGTCTTAGCCGCACTTGCGCAAAAGTCCCCTCTGGACTACAATCCGAGCCATCAAGAGCCGTATGACGACAGGCGGCCGCCAGGCCCCGCGAGAGCGCCGTGGGCCGGCGGGCGACCGTCCCTGGACCGAGGAGGTAACCGTATGCAAGGCTTGATGATGGACTTCCCCCTGACGCTCACCTTCTTCCTGAACCGCGCCGAGCGTCTCTTCCCCAAGCGCGAGATTGTGACCAAGACGGCCGGCGGCCTGCATCGCACCAACTACGCCGAGTTGGCCCGCCGCGCCCGCCGCCTCGCCAGCGCCCTGGACAAGGCAGGCCTGGAGCCGGGCGCGCGCATCGGCTCGTTTGCCTGGAACTCCTACCGCCACCTGGAACTGTACTTCGCCGTCCCCTGTTCGGGCCGCGTCCTGCATACCCTCAACATCCGCCTGTTCCCTGACCAGGTCCAGTACATCGTCAACCACGCCGAGGACCAGGTGGTCTTCGTGGACGACACCCTGGTGCCGGTCCTGGAGAAGATGGCGGGCGCGTTCAAGACGGTCAAGCAGTACGTGATTATGACCGACGGCCCCCTGCCGCAGACCAGCCTGGCGCCGGTGGTCAGCTACGAGGAGTTCCTCCAGACCGGCGACGCGGACTACCAGTTCCCCGACCTGGACGAGCGCGAGGCGGCCATGTCGTGCTACACGTCGGGCACGACCGGCAACCCCAAGGGCGTCATGTACACCCACCGCTCGCTGTTCCTGCACAGCCTCGGCTCGGCCGCGCCCGACTGCCTGGGCTTGAGCGAGCGCGACACGGTGCTGCCCGTGGTGCCCATGTTCCACGCCAACTCGTGGGGCTTCCCCTTTACCTCCACCCTCGTCGGCGCCAAGCAGGTCTTCCCCGGCCCCTACATGCAGCCCCAGGCCGTGGTCGAGTTGATGGCCCAGGAGAAGGTGACGGTGGCGGCGGGCGTGCCGACCATCTGGATCGGCGCGGCCCAGGTCATCGCCTCGGGCCAGTACGACCTGTCCAGCCTGCGCGATATTGTCGTAGGCGGCTCGGCCGTCCCGCCCAGCCTCATGGAGACCTACGACCGCATGGGCCTGCGCATCACCCAGGCGTGGGGCATGACCGAGACCTCGCCGTTGGGGTCGGTGTCCCGCGTGAGGAGCGACCTCCAGGCGCTGCCGCCGGCCGAGCAGATGAGGATACGCGCCAAGGCCGGCCTGCCCGCGCCGTGTGTCGAAGCCCGCGTGGTCAATGAGATGGGCGATGTCGCGCCGTGGGACGGCCAGACCATGGGTGAGTTGCAGGTGCGCGGGCCGTGGATCATCAGCGGCTACTACAACGACGACCGCAATCCCCAGGCCTTCCAGGATGGCTGGTTCCGCACGGGCGATGTGGCGACCATTGACGAGGAGGGCTACATCCAGTTGGTGGACCGCACCAAGGACCTGGTCAAGAGCGGCGGCGAGTGGATTTCGACGGTCGAGCTGGAGGGCGCGATTATGGCGCACCCCAAGGTGCTGGAAGCCGCCGTCATCGCCGTGCCCCACGACCGCTGGTCCGAGCGGCCGCTGGCCTGCGTCGTCCTCAAGCAGGGGCAGGAGGCGACGCCCCAGGAGATCATCGAGTTCCTGCGGCCCAAGGTCGCCTCGTGGTGGCTGCCCGACGACGTGGTCTTCGTGCCCCAGATGCCCAAGACCAGCGTCGGCAAGTTCGACAAGAAGGTGCTGCGCGAGGAGTTCAA
>CAZFUK010000525.1:0-1193 GCA_964522005.1 uncultured Anaerolineales bacterium
CCAGCACGCCCATTACATCGCGTATCGCCACCATGAATCTGCCTATGGGAGACTGGGAAGAGATGGCGCAGGAGATAGAACACCCAGTTTAGGCTGATTGGAGATACTCATGGCCCTCTTCCTCCAACTGACCCTGACCGGGCTGACCAACGGCATGCTCTACGCCCTCATCGCGCTGGGCATCGTCCTCATCTTCAAGTCCAGCAACGTCATCAACTTCGCCCAGGGCGAGTTCCTGCTCATCGGCGCGTATGTCACGTTCTGGGCCGTGGGCCAGGTCGGGCTGCCGTGGCCGGTCGGCATCCTGATTACGCTGGCCGTGGCGACGCTGGCCGGCGTCCTGGTCGAGCGGCTGGTGCTGCGGCCGCTCATCGGCGAACCCATCATCTCAGTCATCATGGTGACGATTGGCCTGTCCAGCCTCATCCGCGCCATTATCAGCATGTTCTTCGGCACCTCGTCCCAGGTCTTCCCCAACTTCATCCCGCGTACCCCGGTCGCCTTCGGACCCGCCGTCGTGCCCGCCGACCGCCTGTGGGCGCTGGGCCTCGCCGTCGCCCTGTTGGCGCTCTTTATCCTGTTCTTCCGCCGCACCAACGAGGGCATCGCCATGCGCGCCGTCGCCGACGACCAGCAGGCCGCCCTCAGCATGGGCATCAGCATCCAGCGCGTCTTCGCCATCGCCTGGGCCATCGCCGCCGTCGTCGCCGCCATCGCGGGCCTCCTCGTCGCCAACATCGTCGGCGTCAGTGGCGATGTCAGCCGCATCGGCCTCAAGGTGTTTCCGGTCGTCATCCTGGGCGGGCTGGACTCGATCCCCGGCGCGATTGTCGGCGGCGTCATCATCGGCCTGCTAGAGACGTACAGTGGCGGCTACCTGAAACCAGGGCTGGAGCAGGTCGTCCCGTTTATCGCCCTCATCCTGATTCTGATGGTCAAGCCCTACGGCCTGTTCGGCCAGACGCGGATCGAGCGAGTCTAGCGACGAAGGACCAAGGACGGAAGACCAATAAGGTCTGATTTCGTCCTTGGTCCTTCGTCCTCCGTCCTCCGTCGCATAAGGAAGTCGCATGGAATCCGGCATCTTCCACACCACCTACCAGCGCGACATGGCGCTGCGGCACACGGCGGCCCAGTGGGTCCGCCTGGCCCTGGTCGTCCGCGGTGAGATCAAGGTACATCTGGCGCGCATC
>CAZFUK010000525.1:1203-2752 GCA_964522005.1 uncultured Anaerolineales bacterium
GCCTGGCCCTGGTCGTCGCCGCCGCGCTCGTGTTCCCCTTCGTCGCCAACAACTACTGGCTCACCCTTGCCAACCAGATCGGCATCGCCGCCATCGGAGCCATCGGCCTCAACATCCTAGTCGGGTTTACGGGGCAGATTAGCCTGGGGCAGGGCGCGTTCCTGGCCGTCGGCGCCTACTCGGCGGGCATCCTGACCAAGCAGATGGGCGTTCCGTGGTGGGCCTCGACCCTCCTGGCCTGTCTCATCACGGCCGGCGTGGGCGCGGTGTTTGGCATGCCCGCCCTGCGCCTCAAAGGGTTGTACCTGGCGATTGCCACGCTGGCCGCGCAGGAGATCATCGAGTGGGGGATTCTCCAGTGGGAGCCGATTACGCGGCTGACCGGCGGCGTCGAGGCCATGAACGTGCCGCGCCCGACGCTGTTTGGCGTCCGCATGAACACCGATTTCAACTTCTACTGGGTGACGCTGCTCTGCCTGGCCCTGGCGGTCATCCTGGCCGTCAACCTGTTCCGCACCCGCACCGGCCGCGCCTTCGTCGCCATCCGCGACCAGGACATCGCCGCCGAGGTCATGGGCGTGGACCTGTTCCGCTATAAAGTCCTCGCCTTCGCCGTGTCGTCGGCCTTCGTCGGCCTGGCGGGCGCGCTCACCGCCCACTACCGCAGCATCATCTCCTGGGAACGCTTTACCCTGGAGACCTCCATCCTCTACCTGGCGATGATTATCATCGGCGGGCTGGGGTCCATCTCCGGCTCGGTCTACGGCGCGGCGTTTATGACGCTCCTGCCCGCCATTCTCCAGAACCTGGGGCGCAGCCTCAGCGGCAGTGTGCCCAACATCGCCCAGCAGATACCCTTCCTGCAACAGGGTGTCTTCGGCCTGGTCATCATTCTGTTCCTGGTCTTCGAACCAGAGGGCATCGCCAAGATGTGGCGCAACGTCAAGGACTATTTCAGGTTGTGGCCGTTCAGTTACTAACAAGGAGGAGGATACCCATGTCTCGCAAGCTTGTGGTTCTGTGCATCGTGACAGTGGCGCTGGTCCTGGCGGCGTGTGGCGGGCAGCCCCAGGCCGCCGCCCCGGCGCAGCCGGCCGCCCAGCCGACGCAGGCGCCCGCCAAGGCGGCGGAAGCGCCCAAGCCCACTGACGCGCCGAAGGCAGCCGAAGCGCCGAAGCCGACCGACGCGCCCAAGGCCGCCGCGCCGGCGGGCAAGGCAACGGGCGAACCGGTCAAGATTGGCGCGCTATTCGACCTGACGGGCGCGACGGCCGACGTGGGCACGCTCTACGCCAAGGGCCTCCAGGCCTACGTGGAGTGGAAGAACGCCAACGGCGGCATCAATGGCCGGCCCATCCAGCTCATCGGGCAGGACTACGGCTATAAGGTGCCCAACGCCGAGCAGCTCTATAGCCAGTACACGGCCCAGGACAAGGTGCTGGCGATCCAGGGCTGGGGCACGGCAGACACTGAGGCGCTGCGCCCGAAGATCGGCGAGGACAAGATTCCGTTTATGTCGGCGTCGTACTCAGTCAACCTGGCCTTCCCC
>CAZFUK010000525.1:2762-4198 GCA_964522005.1 uncultured Anaerolineales bacterium
AAGGACACGCCCTACAACTTCCTGGTCGGCACGACCTACTCGGAGCAGCTCCAGGTCGGTCTCCAGTGGGCGGCCGAGGACTGGAAAAAGAAGGGCAAGACGGGCGCGCCCAAGATCGCCTACCTGCACAGCAACAGCGGCTTCGGCCTATCGCCGCTGGACGACGGCGACAAGACGGCGACGGCGCTCGGCATGGAGAAGGGCCTGCGCATCCCCATGCCCGCCGCCACAGCCGACATGACGGCGCAGTTGACCCAGGCCCAGCAGTACGGCGCGAACTACATCTTCATCCAGAACACGTCGGGCGCGGCGGCGACGGCGATGAAGACGGCCAAGACGCTAGGTATGCTGCCCGCCGTCCAGATTGTCTGCCTCAACTGGTGTACCGATGAACTGTCGCTCAAGTTGGCAGGTGACGCGGGCGAGGGGCTGGTCGGCGTGACGCCCTACGCCTTCCCCGACGCGAGCCTGCCCGGCATGAAGGACGCCTTCGAGTTCGCCAAGACCAAGGGCACGACACTGGAGGCCGAGGGGCTGCACTACACCCAGGGCTGGTGGACGATGGCGATCATGGCCGAGGGCATCAAGCGCGTCCTGGACGGCGGCAAGCCGCTGACGGGCGAGAACCTCAAGGCGGCCCTGGAGACCATCAAGGACTTTGACACCGGCGGCGTGACGTCGGCCAAGATTACCTTCACGCCCGACGACCATAGGGGCCAGAAGACGGTGGACCTCTACCAGGTCAAGGGCGGCAAGTGGACCTCCCTGGCGAAGGGGGTCGCCGCGAAGTAAATGACGAAAGACGGAGGACGGAGGACCGAGGCCAGAAGGGTGACTCGGCCTTGGTCTTTCGTCCTCCGTCCTTCGTCGTGGAGTTCCCCATGCTCGCGCTCAACAACATCGAGGTCATCTACAACGATGTCATTCTCGTCCTCAAAGGCATGTCCATGCAGGTGGGCGAGGGGCAGATTGTGGCCTTGCTCGGCTCCAACGGCGCGGGCAAGTCCACCACCCTCAAGGCGGTCTCCGGCTTGCTCAAGCCGGAAGACGGGGCGGTGACCGACGGCGAAATCGTGTTCCTGGGCCAGCGCATTGACCGGCTGGACGCGGCCGACATTGTGCGGCGCGGGGTGTTCCAGGTCATGGAGGGCCGGCGAGTCTTTGAGCACCTGACCGTCGAGGAGAACCTGCGGGCGGGGGCGTACACCCAGCGTGACTCCCGCCGCCAGACAGGGGACCTGGAACTGGTCTATGGCTACTTCCCGCGCCTCAAGGAGCGGCGGCAGCAGACGGCGGGCTATCTGTCGGGCGGCGAGCAGCAGATGCTGGCGATTGGGCGGGCCATGATGGCCCACCCCAAGCTGATGATGCTGGACGAGCCGTCGGGCGGCCGCCCGCCCCAGCGGGTCGTGGGCAGCAACCGCCAAGTGCGCCGC
>CAZFUK010000526.1:0-4191 GCA_964522005.1 uncultured Anaerolineales bacterium
GTGTTGATCTCCTCGATGAGCGCGGGCGGCATGGACCACTCACGGCCGACAATCAGCCCGACGCGCTTAACGTCGTTGGACATGGGACGGGTTCCTCCGTGGGATAGCGTGTGGAGTGCCCGCTTATTGTGCCACAGACTGAGGGGATTGACAAGGGCGAGAGAAAAGCAAAGTAGGGGCGAGGTAACCTCGCCCCTACAACCATCTCGTTACTTCGGTTACGCCTTCTTCTGCTCGCGCCCGCTACGGCCCAGCAGCTTCAGCAGGCCGAAGACGGCCAACCCCGCCGCGCCAGAGACGACGGTACTGCCGGTCCCCTTGTGTTCGGGCGAGGCGGCGTGATCAGCGCCGTCCTGCGTCTGCGCGCGTTGAACGGCCTTGTCCCCTGTCGCCTGGCTGGCCTGGGCGGTCTCGCTCGCGCCGTTGCTCTGGCCGGCCCCCTTCTCGGCCACCTCCCGCGCCCGGTAGGGGTTCTCGTGGATGCCCTGCTCGTGGCGCTTCTCAGCCGCCGCTTCCACCGACTCGTCGTTCTTGGCGGCGACCTTCACATCGCGCTGGCGGGGCATGCCCTGTTCGAGGCGCTGCCGCTCCGTCGTCGGCACGGCGTCCGACGCGGGCTGGACGCGCGAGCCGAAGCGGTTGGCGTAGACCTGGGTGAACTCCGCGCCAAAGAACAGAATCTGGGCCGAGTAGTAAATCCAGAGGACGACGATGACGAGCGACCCAGCCGCGCCGTAGGTGGACGCCGTCGCGCTGCGGCCCAGGTAGACCCCGAGGGCGATGCGGCCCAGCGAGAACAGGAGGGCTGTGACAAACGCGCCAATCGCCACATCCCGCCAGGTAATGTCGGCATCCGGCACGATCTTGTAGAGCATGGCGAACAGCAGTGTCGTCACGGCCAGGCTGATGACGAAGTTCAGCAGGTTCAGGAACAGGTCACCGCCGGGCATGAAACCCGCCATAATCTTGCCGAACGCCTGGAGGCCGGCGGTAATCACCATGGACACCAGCAGCAGGAAGCCGGTACCCAGGACCAGGGTAAAGGAGAAGAACCGCTTGCGGATGATCGAGACGATGCCCTTGCCCGGCTTCTCGGTCACTTCCCAAATGGTGTTGAGCGCGTCCTGCAACTCACCAAAGACGCCCGACGCACCGAGCAGCAGCGTGACCAGACCGATAATCGTGGCGAGGAGGCCGGCGGCCGGGTGGCTCGCGCCCTGGATCATAGCCTGGATGGCCTCCGCGCCCTGCTGGCCGACCAGCCCACCGATCGCGCCCACAATCTGGCCGCGCGCTGCTTCCTCGCCAAAGACGAGACCGGCGATGGCGATGACGACGACGAGCAGCGGCGCGAGGGAGAAGAGGGTGTAATAGGCGAGGGCCGCGCCCAGGCGGGGCGCTTTGTCCTCGCTGAACTCCTGGTAGGTCTCCTTGAGCAGACCAATAACGTCTTTGCCACTCATAAGCGGTACTCCTTGCTAGCCTAGCGACACGTTGATGGGACAGACGAATGCTTTATCGAAATGTATGGCAATTTCCGTACCGCGACGACACACTCTGAACCACATCTTGCGGCGCTCTTAACCGCTTCTGAACCAGCTTCCTCTAAGCTAGCGGCATGTCTCTCTATCCTGAACCCCGCTGACCCCAGTTTACCCACTTCGTCGCCTAAGAGAGGAAGACTTATGCTCAAGCTGCTGCGTCTTGTGGTCCTGGTCGCCTGTCTCGCCCTGATTGGCATTCCCACCGCCCTGACCTACCCCACCGACGACCAGGCCTTGCCCGAGGCTCCCGCCGCCTTCGACAACCAGACCAACGGCCTGGTGGACCAGGCCACCTTCGACGCCGACCGCGAGGTATTCGAGGAACGCGACGACATCGCCAAAGGGCTGGGGCCTGTCTATAACGCCCAGTCGTGCGCCGAATGCCACCAAAGCCCCGTCACGGGTGGCGGCAGCCAGGTGAGCGTGCTGCGGGCCGGGCACGCCGACCGCATGGGCGTCTTTGTGGAAGCGCCGGGCGGCTCGCTCATCCATGACCGTGCCATCGCGGCGGCGGTCCAGGAAACGCTCGACCCGAACGAGAGCATTCGCACCTTCCGCGCCTCGCCGAGCGTGCTGGGCGACGGCTTCGTGGAGGCCATAGACGACCAGACCCTCCTGGACATCGCCCGGGCCCAGCCCCGTCTGAGCGGCGGCCGCATCGCCGGGCAGGTCGTGCAGGCGTCGCTGTTGGAAGCGCCGGGCATGACACGGGTGGGCCGCTTTGGCTGGAAGAACCAGCACGCCAGCCTGCTCTCCTTCTCCGCCGACGCCTATCTCAACGAGGTGGGCATCACCAATCGGCTGCTGCCCACCGAGAACACCTCGCTGGGGCGCTCCGTCGCCGCCTTCGACACGGTCGCTGACCCTGAAGACCGCGACAACGACATTGATCTCCTGACGCGATTTATGCGGGCGACCAAAGTCCCGCCGCGTGACGAGACCCTGGCGGCGACACCCGACGCTCGCGCGGGTGAGGGCGTCTTCAGCCAGATCGGCTGCGCCCTATGCCATGTCGCCAGCATCACCACGGCGCCGGCCGGGGCGCGCATCAACGGCGGAACGTTCACCGTGCCGGCCGCGCTGGGCGGCAAGGTGATTCATCCCTACAGCGACTTCCTGTTGCATGACGTTGGGACGGGGGACGGCATTGTGCAGAACGGCGACCAGTCTACGGCAAACCGACTGCGCACCGCGCCGCTGTGGGGGCTGCGGACGCGGACGCGGCTGATGCACGACGGGCTATCGCTGACCTACGAGGATGCCATTCGGCGGCACGGCGGTGAGGCGAGCATGGTCATCGGCCGCTACAACCAGTTGGACAACCGCCAACGGATGCAACTGTTGCGCTTCCTGCGCTCGCTCTAGCCCCAGCACAGCCTCAAGGGAACTCGACCTTAGGGGAACTCAAATTGAAGCCACTGGCTGGGCGAGACGTTGTAGCCGTTGAGGCGGATTTCGAAGTGGAGGTGCGGCCCGGTCGACAGGCCGGTGCTGCCAACTCGCCCAATGATCTGCCCCGGCGCGACCTCCTCGCCCGGCTCGACCAGCAGTTGGGACATGTGGAAGTAGCCGGAGAACACGCCCAGGCCGTGGTCAATGTAGACGGTATTGCCGCGCACGGTGAGCGGCTCGGCCAACGCCACCACGCCGTGGGCCGCCGCGCGCACAGGCGAGCCATAGAGCGTGGCGTAGTCCAGCCCCTCGTGGAAGATGAGTGAGCCGTCGGGGATGATGCGCGCCACCTGGAACCCGCCTGTCACGCGGGTGTTGATGGGTGGGCTGAAGCGTCCCTGCCAGAGCGGCTCGCCCCGTCCCTGGCGGAAGAGCGCCTGGAGACGGGTCGCCTCGGCGGCGCGTAGTTCGGGGTCGAGCAAGGGCAGCAGGTCGGGGCCGGGGTCGAAGACGGTCGGCGGGTATTGGCCCTCGCGCACGCTGACCGTTAGCTCGACGCTGGCCTCCGTGCCGTCGTCGGCCTGGGCCGTCAGGCGCAGCGGGTAGTCGCCGCCCGGCGTGTCCAGCCCGACGCCGGCCTGGGCGCGAGGCATGCCTATAGCGAGCAGGCCCCACCACGCGCCGTCCTCGGTCTGGCTAAAGTGGAGGGTCTGGTCGCGGAAGACGCCGCTCACCTGAGCGGGGCGGGTGAGGGTCACGCTGACCTGGACCGTCTGGCCCTGGGCGGGGCGCGGGTTGGAGAGAGCGACACGGGCAAAGGGCGCGAGCAGCGCCGACTCGTCGGCGGGCGGGGCGGAGGGCGGTTTTGGCTCGTCCGCTGTGGCCGCGCCGGGCAAGGTTAGGCGCTGGCCGGGGTAGATGAGGTTCGGGTTCGCCAACCCGTTGAGGTTGGCGAGGGCGGCGACGCTGGTGCCGTGGCGGGCGGCGATGCCGCTCAGCGTGTCGCCCGCCTGAACCACATAGGTCGTTGGCCCCTGGGCCTGAGCAATGGGCGCGGCCAGAATCACCAGGGTCAACAGGACAGCCAGGGCTACCGCTTTGACGTGTCGCATCGCCGTTCCTCCTGCCCCCAAGTATACCACACGCCCGGGGTAAAGCGAACGCGACACCCGGCGCCAGCAGGCGTGTTTCAAAGTCGTAGACTGTGGGGACGAACCCCTCCCCCGGCCCCTCCCCTACGAAGGGAGGGGTGACT
>CAZFUK010000527.1:0-4172 GCA_964522005.1 uncultured Anaerolineales bacterium
CGGCGTCCTTGCGGTTCACGCACCTGTTAAAGTTGAGCATGAGCTTGTGGAACACGCGCTCCAGGAAGATAAGGTCGCCGTGCCCGCGCGCCTTCTGATCGATCTTGTAGACGCGCCAGGCCGCCCAGGCCAGGACGGGCGGGTTGACATCGCCAAAGGCCCACTCGTAGGCCGGAATCTGGCCGTTGGGGTGCTGATACCACTCGCGGCCCAGGGCGACGAGCTGGTCCTTGGCGAACTCGGCATCCATGAGCGCGAACGGGATGCAGTGAAAGGCCAGGTCCCAGGCGGCGAACCAGGGATACTCCCACTTGTCAGGCATGGAGATGATTTTGGTCGTATTGAGGTGCCGCCAGTCACGGTTGCGCCCGTTCAGACGCGCCGAGGGTGGCGCGGGCTGGCCGGGGTCACCGGCGAGCCACTGCTCGACATCATAGTAGTAGAACTGCTTGGACCACAGCATGCCGGCGAAGGCCTGGCGCTGGACGGCGCGCTCGTCGTCGGTCAGCGTCCTGGGTTGCAGCGCGGCGTAGAAGCGGTCCGCCTCGGCCTGGCGCTGCGCGAACAGGGCGTCGAAGTCGTCAAAGGCGGCGGAGGACGGACGGAGGACGGACGGGGCGCTGTTGGTCAACCGCAGCCGCACGACCACCGTTTCACCGGCCGGCACCGTCAGGTCATAATGGGCAGCCACCTTCGTGCCCACCCCGGCCCGGTTAACCAGGTCCGTCCGACCGTGGACCACGGCCTCGTTGACCCCATCCTTGACGTAGGGCGAGGGGTTCGGCGCGCCGTAGAGGCGCTGGGCGTTGGTATCGTTCTCGGTGAACAGGAGTGTCGGCCCGCCCTCGCAGACCAGGGTACTCCGCCCCAGGCCGGGGTGCTCAGCCAGCACCGCGGCCACCGGGCGATGCCCATTCCCGGACGCCACGTCCAAACGGCTCAGGCGCGGGCGTGGGCCGTCGCCGCCCCAACTCCAGGTGTTGCGGAACCAGAGCGTCGGCAGCAGGTGCAGCTCGGCCGGGTCAGGGCCGCGATTGACCGCCGTGACGCGCACCAGGATGTCCTCGGCGTCGGCCTTGGCATACTCCACGAAGACGTCGAAGTAGCGGTTCTCGGCGAAGACGCCGGTGTCCAGCAACTCGTACTCCGGCTCCAGCTTGCCGCGCCGCCGGTTCGTCTCGACCAGGTCGGCGTAGGGGAAGGCGGCCTGGGGGTACTTGTAGAGCATCTTCATGTAGGAGTGCGTCGGCGTCGAGTCCAGGTAAAAGTAGTATTCCTTGACGTCCTCGCCGTGGTTGCCCTCGTTGCCCGTCAGGCCAAAGAGGCGCTCCTTGAGGATGGGGTCCTGCCCATTCCACAGGGCGAGGGCGAAACAGAGTTGCTGTTCATCGTCCGAGATGCCCGCCAGGCCATCCTCGCCCCAGCGGTAGGCGCGCGAGCGGGCGTGGTCGTGCGGGAAGTACTCCCAGGCGTTGCCGTAGGGGCTGTAGTCCTCGCGCACGGTGGCCCACTGGCGGTCGCTCAGGTACGGCCCCCACTTCTTCCACTCGGCCTGGCCGCGCCGGTCGGCTTCGAGACGCGCGTGTTCAGGTGTCATTTGCATCGTCTATCTCCTTCACTCCCTCCCGATTTCAAGCGGCGGCTAGGCCGGGACAGCGACGGCTGTAGGGCTGCCGAGCCGCTCCCGCAAGTGGTCTCCGACGCGCAGCGCGTTGGCAATGACCGTCAGTGACGGGTTGCTGGACGAGCTGGACGGGAAGAAGCTCGAGTCGACGACGTAGAGGTTATCCAGGTCGTGCGCCTTGCAGTTGACGTCCAGCACGGAGGTGCTCGGGTCGGCGCCGAAGCGGACCGTGCCGCACTGGTGCGCCACCCCGGCCAGCGGGATGCGCTTGGAGAGGTAGACGTCCTGCGGGATGAAGTGGGTCATGCCGCCTTCGACGTGCTCCATGGCGTGCTTCAGCTTCGCCAGCAGCCGCTGGTGCGGCTCGGTGTTGTTGGGGGTGTAGCTGAGCATGATGTCGCCCGCCGAGGTCAGGCTGACGCGGTTGTTCGGGTCGGGCAGGTCTTCGGTGGTGATCCACCAGTCAATGGAGTGCTTCGCCATGAAGTCCAGGGTCAGGCCAACGCCCGGAATGCGGAGTGAGGGTGCGTCACCTTCGAGTTGCCCCGGCAGGGACTTGCCGAGGGTCTGGATGTGACCCAGCGGGTAGTCGAAATTGTCGTCGCCGTGGTCCCACGGCCCTTTGGCGCTGAAGTACCAATCATTGATACCGATGGTCTTGGTGAACTTGGAGGGGTTGGGGCGGCGCGACACGGCGAGGATGGCCGAGTTGTTGTGGCACATGTAGTTGCGACCGACCTGGTCGGAGCTATTCGCCAGGCCGTTGGGATGGCGGTCGTTGGCCGAGCGCAGGAGCAGGGCTGCCGAGTTGATCGCGCCACAGGCGACGACGACGATATCCGCCGAGAACTGCTCCAGCCGGCCTTCGACCAGGGCCTGGACCGTGGTCACCTGGCGGCCGCCGGCATCGGTGTCAAGGCGGGTGACCAGGGCGTTGGTCAGCAGCGTCACGTTGCGATGCTGGAGGGCCGGGCGGATGCAGGTCGTGTCGGAGTCGTACTTGCCGTCCACCAGGCAGGGGAAGCCGTCGAACGTGTCGCACTTGATGCACTGGCTCCAGTGGCGGTACTCCTCGTCCAGGCGGACGCCGACGGGCAGCGGGAACGGGTGGAGGCCCTGCTGCTGGAGGCCGTCGAAGACTTCTTGCATGCGCGGCTCGTGCTGCACGGCTGGGAAGGGGTACGGCCCATCGGCGGGCGGCTCGGTGGGGTCAATCCCGCGCTCGCCGTGCGCGCCGTAGAGCTGCTCGGCGTGGGAGTAGTACGGAGCGATGTCGTGGTAGCTCAGCGGCCAGGCCGGCGAGACCCCGTCGTAGTGATGGACGGCGCCGAAGTCTTGCTCGCGCATGCGCAGCAGGACGGCCCCGTAGACCTTGGTGTTGCCGCCCACGTAGTAGTTGGTGCCAGGGCGGAACGGCCGGCCCTGGGTATCATACCACATCTCCGTCGTGTGGTAACGCTCGTGGACGAAGACGGCCCGAGGGTCCCAATTCTCCTTCTCGCGCGGCAACCAGCCGCCGCGCTCCAGAAGGAGAATCCGCTTGCCGGACGAGGCGAGCGTGTAGGCGAGGGTGCCGCCGCCGGCGCCCGTGCCGATGATGACGACATCGTAGTGATGATAATAGCTCACAACTACCTCCTTAGGGGGTGACTGAATGGTCGGTAACGGGTGTCAGGCGTGCGCGCTACGGTTCCGATGTACCCTCACTGTCTGCGGGGGGCGCCCGTTTGTTACACCAGGCGCCCGCTCTCCGCTCAGCGTAGCCGCCGGTCGAGGCGGGCCGTCGGTCAGACCACGGCGGCTGGCGCGATGCCGGCGGCGGTCGAGCCGCGCGTCTTGGCGTGGGTCAGTACAAACATAAACTCGTAGACCCGCGCGTCGGCCACGACCTCCGTCGCCAGGTTCTCCATGATGAACAGGCCGTGCTTCACGTTGAGGGTCTGGGGCACGACGAAGGGCCGCTCCGGGTCTTCGCCCGGCACCGCCCCATAGCTCCAGGTGTCCGCGCCCGTCATGGCGATGCGGCGCTCGACCAGCCACTCGGCCACGGCCATGCCAATGCCCGGCTCGCCCGACGTGTACAGGCCATTGTCCACGCCCCACAGCGCCCCCCAGCCGGTGTGGAAGAGGAGCACGTCGCCGGGCCCGGCGGTCACGCCCTCGGCCCGCAGGGCGCCCTCCAGGTCTTCGACTGTGATCACATAGCCCGCGCCCAGGCGGCTCACCCCTCGATAGCGCGCCACGTCGGCCAGGATGCCCCGCGTCACGACGGGCGGCACCATCTCAATCCCCAGCCGGTTCGTGCCCCACTCCTCCACAATGTCCTGTGTCCGCCAGCCGTTATAGAAGCGGTCTCCCATCTGGAGGTGGTTCAGGCCGTCGAGGTGGGTGCCAATCTGCAAGGTGCCCGTGACCAACTCGGTCACCCAGTTGACGGCGTTCCGCCCCCAGCCCTGCGGCCCGCGTCGGCTGTTGATAATGTGGGCGCTACTGACCAGGGTCTGCTGCCAGTAGCGGCCCTCGAAGTGGGGCACGTCGGCGTGCAGGG
>CAZFUK010000528.1:0-4170 GCA_964522005.1 uncultured Anaerolineales bacterium
AACCCGCGCCACCCCCCCCCTCCCTCCCTCGGGTTGGGGCGGGGGGAGGGGTTCGGGGCAGTCCACGAGCTTGAAAGAACGGCCGCCGCCATGAGGCGGACACACCCTTACGGGTGGATTGAATGTATAATTCCCCTCTCACCCTACTCTCCATGAGGATTACCGTATGCGCCTGGAACGCCCGCTGGTCGGACCCTGGCAGTTCGGCCTTGACCCCGATGGCCGCATGACCGTCGAGGCCCTGACCCTCGACCGCGAGATACCCGTGCCCCTGCCCTGGCAGGCGGCCTTCCCCGACCTTCAGCAGTACAGCGGCTATGCCTGGTATCGGCGCGTGGAGGAACTAGACCCGGAGTGGCTGGCCGGTGAAGTCCTGCTCCACTTCGGCGCGGTAGACTACTGGTGCCAGGTCTTCGTCAATGGGCAGTTGGCCGGCGAGCACGAAGGCGGCTACACGCCCTTTGACCTGCCCATCCGCCGCTACCTGCGGCCCGGCCCCAACGAGATCGCCGTGCGGGTCTACGACTCGGTCCAGAGCGGCATCTTCATCCCCCGCTGGCCCGAGTTCCGCCCCGACGCCGGCGCCAGCGGCCCGCCCTTCGACGCCGAGCACCTCCCCCACGGCAAGCAGGAGTGGTACATCAACGTCGGCGGCCTGTGGCAGGACGTCAAGCTGGTCGCCACGCCCCGCGCCTACCTCGAGCGCGTCCACGTCACGCCCGACATTCGTCGCGGCGAGGCGCGGGTGGAGGTGGAACTGGCGGGCGACGCGGCCGGCCTCGGCGGCGGGCGCTTAGTCGTGACCCTGGACGCCGACGGCGTGGCTGAGATCGCGCTACCCCTGGCGCCCGGCCAGAGCGTCTACCAGGGCAGCCTCGTCGTCCACCAGCCCCAGTTGTGGGACATCGAGGCGCCGCACCTCTATACGGCCCGCGTTCGCCTGGAACTGGGCGACACGGCCGACCAGGTCACGGCGCGCTTCGGGTTCCGCGAAATCAGCACGCGGGACGGCCAGCTGCTCCTCAACGGCCGACCCATCGTCCTGCTGGCCGCGCTGGACCAGGACCTCTACCCGGATACCATCTACACCGTCCCGTCGGACGAGTACCTGCGCGACCAGTTCCAGAAGGCGCTGGACCTCGGCCTCAACTGTCTGCGCTGCCACATTAAGCCGCCCGACCCGCGTTACCTCGACTTGGCCGACGAGATGGGCCTGCTCGTGTGGGCCGAGATTCCCTCGTGGCGCACCTTCTACACGCGCGGCACGACCCACCCCCACCAGCTTGACCTGCACCCGGCCATCCACCGCCGCGTTGAGCAAACGCTGGCCGAGATGATTCACCGCGACTACAATCACCCCTCGCTTGTCATCTGGACCCTGGTCAACGAGGACTGGGGCACGGCGCTGCCCCTGAGCGCGGCCGACCGCGCCTGGGTGGCCGACCTGTATGACCGCTGCAAGCGCCTCGACCCCACCCGCCTCGTCGTGGACAACTCGGCCTGTCTCCACGCCTGGGGCCCGAACATCCACGTCAAGAGCGACCTGGACGACTTCCACATCTACGCCAACATCCCCGACCAGGCCCGCTGGTTCAGCCAGGCCATGGACCAGTTCGCCTCGCGGCCCGTGTGGACCTACTCCACCCAGGGTGACGCCCAGCGTAGCGGCCAGGAGCCGCTCGTCCTGTCGGAGTTTGGCAACTGGGGCCTGCCGTCGCTCCACGCCCTGCGTCAGGCGGCCGGCGGCGACGACCCGCACTGGTTCAGCATCGGCGCGTGGTGGAACCCCTACGACGGCGAGCCGGGCTGGCCGGCCGGCGTGGCCGAGCGCTTCAGCCGCTACGGGCTGGACCGCGTCTGGGCCGACTACGAGGCGTTTGTCACGGCGACCCAGTGGCATCAGTTCGGGGCCATGAAGTACGAGATTGAGGCCATGCGCCGCCAGCCGAGCCTGGCCGGTTATGTCATCACCGAGTTCACCGACGCCTACTGGGAGAGCAACGGCCTGCTCGACTTCTACCGAGGAACCAAGGTCTACCACGACCGCTTCCGCGAGATCAACGCGCCCGACGTGGTGGTTCCCCAGACCGACCGCTACGCCGCCTGGGACGACGACGCCCTGGCCGTCTGCCTCCACCTGGCCCACTACAGCGACGAGGACTGGGCGGACGCCCGGCTGCGGGTGCGCGTCGGAGACGGCGAGGGCGTGTCGGACGTGCCCTTGCCCCCCCTTGCGCAGGGTGAGGTCCGTCAGTTGCCGACGCGGCGCTGGGCGCTGCCCCAGGTCCAGACAACGCAGACCGTGCCGCTTCACTTCCTGGTCGAGGACCGCGCGGGCGACGTGCTCGCCCGCAACCAGCTTGACGTGCTGGTCCTGCCGGCCGGCGCGCGCCAGCCGGGCTACACCGGCGCCCTGGCCGTCCTGGGGCCGCTGAACGTCGCCGTGGACGAGGCGGCGCCGCCCGCCCTGTCACCCCAGACGCCCAACACCACCGGCCTCACGCCAGACGAGGCGGCGCTGGACGACCCGGACGCCGACACCACGCCCCTCACCCTGCGCGCCATGCTCCAGTCGCTCGGCTACCAGACGCGCCGCCGCTTGAGCGACAGCACCCGCCTCGCCGTGACCACCTACCCCACGCCGGACCTGCTCCAGTGGGTGCGTCAGGGCGGCGACCTGCTCTACCTGGTCAGCGGTCCCAGTCCCTTCTTCTGGGCCGGTGGGCGCGGCGGCCCGTACAGCGGCAGTTGGATGACCAGCTTTAGCTGGCAGCGCCCGGACGTCCACCGCCGCCTCAAGGCCGCCGCCAACCCCCTCGGCCTGCCGTTCACCTACGTCATGCCCCAGCGCACCATCCTCGGCCTGCCCTTCGAGGACCCGGCGGTCCAGGACGACTTCCTGGCGGGCATGATTATCGGCTGGGTGCGCCACCCCGCCGTGCATACGGTCCAGTTCCGCTATGGGCAGGGGCGCGTGGTCATGACGACGTTCGCCGTGGAGGAGGGGCTGCGCCAGAAGGATCCGGTCGCCGTCGCCCTGCTCCACGACCTGGTGGACCATCTCGCCTCCGACCGCTGCCAGCCGACGCTGCGCGCGAACTACTAACTCGATGCGGCCTTCGTCAAGCGGCAGACCCTTTCGACTGTCATGCTGAGCCGAAGGGACCTGTGCCCCGTACTCGGGGTAAGCATCTCGCGTAACATAAGCGAGACTCTTCGCTGCGCTCAGAGTGACAGTCGAAGCTCTTGAGCGGTTGAGCGAAGGACGACAAAATGAGGTGAATGGTATGTCACTTGAAAACGCCCTCCAGTACGCCCAGGCGCACCGCGCCGACGCGCTCGCCCAGTTGAAAGAGCTGCTGCGCATCCCCAGCATCAGCGCGCAGCCCGACCACGCCGCCGACGTGCGCCGCGCCGCCGACTGGCTGGCCGAGCACATGCGCGGCGTCGGCCTGCACGGCGTCCAGGTCTTCCCGACCGAGGGTCACCCCATTGTCTACGGCGAGTGGCTTGATGCTCCCGGCGCGCCCACCGTCCTGGTCTACGGCCACTACGATGTCCAGCCCGTGGACCCGGTGGACCTGTGGCACACGCCGCCCATCGAGCCGACCGAGCGCGACGGCGTCCTGGTCGCCCGTGGCGCCGCCGACGACAAGGGCCAGGTCTTCATCCACCTCAAGGCCGTCGAAGCCTACCTCAAGACCGAAGGGCGGCTGCCGGTCAATATCAAGTTCGTGGTCGAGGGGGAGGAGGAGGTTAGCAGCGTCAACCTCGCGCCGTTCGTGCGCGCCCAGGTCGACCTGCTGCGGGCCGACGTTGTCCTCATCTCGGACACCGGCTGGATCATGCCGGGCGTGCCGTCGCTGGTCTACGGCCTGCGCGGGCTGACCTACATGGAGATCCAGGTCGTCGGCCCCCGCCGCGACCTGCACTCCGGCGAGTTCGGCGGCGCGGTCCACAACCCGATTCAGGTGTTATGTGAACTGGTGGCAAAGTTAAAGGACGAGCAGGGCCGGGTCCAGGTCGAGGGCTTCTACGACCGCGTGCGCCCGCTGTCAGCGGAAGAACGGGCGGAACTGGCGCGCATTCCGTTTGACGAGGCGCAGTTCCGCGCTGAGGCGGGCGTGCCGCAGACCTGGGGCGAGCAGGGCTACACCGTCCTGGAGCAAC
>CAZFUK010000529.1:0-4155 GCA_964522005.1 uncultured Anaerolineales bacterium
CCAGCGCGTGACGCAGTGGATGTCCACCGTCTGGACTTTCTCCCCCAGCGCCAGGAAGCCCTCCCAGTCCCACTCCTTCGGCTCCTCGACCAGCCCCCACACTTTGAAGCGCCAGTCCGCCGTCTTGACCGACGGCGTCGAACCGTAGGTCAACACTGGAAACTTGAGCGTCAACGCCTGGCCCGGCGGTAGGCGGTCGGTACCGTCCCGATGCTCACGCGCCTCGTCCGCCCGCCGCAACCGCATCACCCGCTGGAGTGGATCCCAAAACTGGCTCATAAGCTCCCCTTATAAAATAGCGAGATGACCCAAAAGAGATGACTGTCATGAATAGAGACACGTACCGTATATTTATGAGTCTATGAGGAGGCCTCGGCATTACGCGGGCGGCGCGCGTAACGTTGATTCTCTTCTTGCTCCTATTCTAGAGAGACAGGCGGCAATGCACAAATGGCGCGGGCGCAGAGGAACCAGGTCCATCTGCGCCCGCTACACCTGACGTCGGCCACGTCTTACCACTCGGCCAACCGCTCCAGGGCCTCCCGATTGCGAACCGCGATGCGCTTGCGGCCAATCTCGACCAGGCCCTGGCCCTTGAACTGGTTCAGGGTCTGGGTGGTCGTCTCACGGTAGGTGCCGATCATGTCGGCCAACTCCTGATGGGTATAGCCGATGATGACCTCTTTGCCGTTGGGGAGCAGGCGGAGCAGGAGGGAGGCCAGCCGGGCCGGAATGCTCTTGAAGGCGATGTCTTCGAGCCGCGCCTCGGCCTCGATGAGACGCTTGCCCAGGATGTCCAACACACGCAGCGCGACCTCCGGCCGCTCCGCGAACACCTTCTCCAGGTCGGTGCGGGTCAAGCGGATGACCAGGCACTCGTCCTGCGCCTCCGCCACGAAGTTATTCATCCCCTGGCCGACAAGCGTCATCTGGCCGATGATCGCCCCCGCCTCCAGGGCGGACACCGCCGTCCGCTTGCCCTCGGCGTCCACGCGGTAGATTTGGAGATGGCCCTGCTTGAGCCAGTATAATTCGTCTTGCATTTCAGGCGAGGAAATGACACTGCCTGGTTCGAGGGTGCGCGGCGTCCCCAGGCGGCTCACCCACTCGGGTTCGCCCCGGATGTAGTGGCCGAACAGGTCGCCTGCCGTCAGGTGTCCGAGTTTGTTGATCATCTGTTGTCGCCGCACGGTGGGGCTGACAGATTGTGGCATAATGGTCTCCTTTTGGCCCCCTGGCCAGTGTCGTTCAAGCGGGGTCTTCCCCAGTCACAACGAGGAAGACAGTTGTGGCCCTGATTACACCCAGTATACAGCAATATGGCCTATTTTGGCAAGTACTCATGAATACCAAGTTTGACCCCTCCCGGCTGAACCACTATAATTCATGCGCCATGTTCGCGCGTAGAAAGGCTGTTTACCCATGTCCCCTGAACTCATCAACATCCCGATAGGGCCGTTCACGATTGGTCCGGTCACGATTAGTCACATCACCCTGTACTGGTACGGCTTCCTGATTACCCTGGGCGCCCTCGCCGCCGCCTACCTCGCCAGTATCGAAGCCCGCCGGCGTGGCATCGACCCCGACCACGTCTGGAACGCGCTCATCCCCGTCCTGCTGCTCGGCCTGCTCGGCGCCCGGCTCTACCACGTCATCTCGTCGCCGCCCGGCGGCATCGGCTGGGACTACTACCGCGAGCATCCCATTGACATTATTGCCTTCTGGAACGGCGGCCTGCGCGGCCTCGGCATCTACGGCGCCATTGTCGGCGGCCTGCTCGGCCTCTGGCTCTACTGCCGCTTCTTGACCCGCCCCCCGCTGAACACCCTGGTCTTCATGGACATTGTCGCCCCTGGGTTGGCCCTCGCCCAGGCGATTGGCCGCTGGGGCAACTTCTTCAACCAGGAACTCTACGGCTACCCGACCACCCTGCCCTGGGGCGTGGCGATTGATATGCAGCACCGCCTGCCGGTCTTCGCGGACCTGCCGCCGGAAACCCGCTTCCACCCCACCTTCGCCTACGAGTCCATCCTCAACCTGCTGACGGCCATCACGCTCCTCTACGTGGCGCGGCGCTACAGCCAGCGCCTGCGGACGGGCGACATCTTCCTGATGTACCTGGTCATGTACCCGCTCGCCCGCTTCATCGTCGAGTTCCAGCGGCCCGATGCCTGGACCATCGCCGGCCTGCCGACCGCCCAATGGATCGCGGTGCTCACCGCCGACGGCGCGGCCATCGCGCTCATCGTGCGCCATCGGCTGCAACTGCCCGACCGCTTCAACCGCTCCCGCGTCGCCGAACAGCCGACCGACACCACGGGGTGAGCGGTCCCACCCCTGCCTGTCTTAGACCCTAACGGCCGCCCTGGCCTTTAGGGTCTACTTGAGACCCATGAAGATAGCCCTTCGGAAAGCCTGGGTCAGGGTAGCGTGGCTTGCGCTGGCCCTGGCCCTCACCAGTTGTTCAGGCGGCATCGGCGCCCCCGACGTGGAGCAGACGCGGCTGGATACCCCCGCCCCCCGCATCGAGACAACGGACGCGGTGGTCCAGACCCTGGTTCCGCGCGATGCCGGCCTGACGGCGGTCGAGTTGCTGCTCGCCGTCTACCCCGACCCAGCCCCAGACGGCGCGCTGACCGCGCGGCTCTACGACGACCAGGGTGTCGAGGTGGCGCGGCGCGACTACCCCCTGGCCGACCTCAAGCACAACGCCCCCTTCCGCTTCGAATTTAGCCCGCAGCGCGACTCAGCCGGCCGGGTCTATCGGCTGGCCTTCTCCGGTCCCCCCGGCAACCCCGCCACCTTCTGGGCCAGCAAGACCGACGCCTACGCCGACGGGCAACGGTTCGACCCGGGACAGGCCCGGCCCGGCGACCTCAACTTCAAGACGCAGACCCACCTGGGCTACGCTGACCTGGCCGCCTTGCTGGCCCAGGGCGCGCTCGGCGGCCTGTGGCTGCTCCTGCCGCTGCTCGGCGCGTTCGTCCTGCCGGGCGCGCTCCTCGTGCGCTGGCTGGCCCACGGCCGCCCCAACCTCCCCCAGGGCGACTACGCCATGCTCAGCGACCCGCCGGGCCGCTTCGCGCTCAGCGTTGGGCTGAGCCTGGCGGTGTGGCCGCTGCTGTTTCTCGCCCTGAGCCTGACGCCGCTGCGCCTCAACGCCGGGCTGGCGCGGCTGCTGGTGGGCGCGCTGGCCGTGCTCTGGCTCTGGCTCACTCTGCGGGGCCGGCGTGGGCGGACGTGGCGAGAGTGGCGTGGTCCAGGCAGCTGGTGGGCGGCCGAGCACCGCCTGGTGAGCCTCACTTTTGGCGCGGGCCTGCTGCTGACGGGAGCGCTGAGGGCCGTACACGCGCGGGGGCTGCCCGTCTCGCCCTGGGTCGACTCGATCCAGCACGCCCTCGGCGTCCAACTCTTTGTCGAAGGCGGACGCCTGCCCAGCACCTGGGGGCCGGCCGTGTTCGACGCTCCCTTCACCTACCACTTCGGCTTCCACGCCGTCACCGCCGTCTTTGCCTGGCTGTCGGGCCTACCCATCGCCACCTCGGTGCTGTTCGTCGGCCAGGTCCTCAACGCCCTGGTGGCCGTCGGCGCGTATCTGCTGACCGCGCGGCTCACGGGGCGGCGCGGGGCCGGGCTGGTGGCCCTGGTGATTGTGGGCACGGTGACGCTCATGCCGTCGTACTACCTGACCTGGGGCCGCTATACCCAACTCACCGGGCTGGCGCTGCTGCCGACAGCGGGCGTGCTGACCATGGACGCGCTGCGCGGCCGCCCGCCCGTGCGGCGGCGGATTCTCATGGCGGCCGTGGCGGGCAGCGGCGTGTTTGTCACCCACTACCGCGTGACCCTGATGTATGCTGCCCTGGTCGCCGCGACGCTACTGGTCGAGTCGGTGGCGGCGGTCTGGGAGCGGCGTTGGGTAGCCCCTTACTGGCTGCGCGGCCTGCTGACCGGCGGCCTCATCGCGCTCCTCACCGCACCGTGGACCGTGCGCCTGGCGCTGACCCTGATTCCGAGTGGAGCGTTGGCCGGCTGGTTCTCCGCGCCGGCCTCCTTCAACCAGCCCCACTGGGAACTGCTCGCGCTGCGCTATGACCGTCAACTCATTCTGTTGACAGGGCTGGGGTCCGTGTTGAGCGTGTTGGGGGGGGTACT
>CAZFUK010000530.1:0-4151 GCA_964522005.1 uncultured Anaerolineales bacterium
CTCAATCTGGGCGCGCACGCGGGGGTGATAGCGCTCGGAGTCGAGGATGACCACCAACACGTCTTCGGGCGCGATGTAGGGGTGAGCGAAGCCGGCGACGGTGGTGTGGCTGGTCTCGGGCAAGACCTCCCAGGCCGCCCAGCTCTTGCTGTTCTCGTTGAACTGGCCCTTCCAGCGTTGGGCGACGGCGACCAGGTGCTGGGCGGCGAAGACAAACGGGAAGTCACCCTTGAGTTCGGACGCCAGCTTCTTGGCCGGGTTGCGCACGGTGGGCACGGTCGGCCCAATCTCCGCCGCCCAGTCGGCCATGACCGCCTCGGCCTCGCGCAGGTCGGTCGCCTGGTCGGGCAGCACGTCGAGGCTCACCGCCAGCCCTAGCATCGCCCCGAAGGAGTAGCCGACGGCGGCGCGGGGCTGCGAGGTGTAGGTGAACTGGTACATCGGGATGCCCAGCGCCTCGGCGCGCCCCGCCAACTCGCCGCCCGTTGTCACGGCCAGCAGCTTCGCGCCGCGCTCGTGGGCGTCGGCCAGCGCGCTCAGCGTCTCCTCGGTCTCGCCGCTGTAGCTCGACGCGATGACCAGCGTGTCCTCGTCCACGAAGTGGGGCAGCGTGTAGCCCCGGTGGACGAGCACGGGCACGCGGCTGACTGACTCGGCCAGCCCCGCCAGCAGCGCGCCGCCGATACCCGAGCCGCCCATGCCGGTCAGGACGACTTGCTTGACCCTACGATAGTCGTCGGGGAGGGCGACCGCCCGGCTGGTCTGGTAGGCCGTGCGGACCTGCGCCCGCAGTGACTGGATGTGGCCTAGCATGTTACCTGGGTCAAGGTCCGCGTAGCTCTCAGGGTGGTCGAGAATGGTCACATCGGCCATGAGTCTATTCCTTCCCCTCTCTTCCCATCAATGCTTGTAACACTTGATACACCTGCCGCGACGGCCAGCCCGACTGCGCCGCCACCGTCCGCGCCGCCTCGCGCCCATGCTGGCCCCGCGCCACAGCTTCGGTCAGCGCCGCCAGCACCGCCGCCTCGTCCCAGACCTGGGCCACCGGTGTCGCCCCGCCCACCACCAGCGTAAACTCGCCCCTCGGCTCAACCTCGGCGTAGTGGGTGATGGCCGCCGAGAGCGTCCCGCGCCAGACCTCCTCGTGGAGTTTGGTCAACTCCCGCCCTAGGGCGACCGGCCGCTCCCCCAAGACGGCGTGCAGGTCGGCCAGGGTGTCCCGCAGGCGGTGCGGACTCTCAAACAGGACGAGGGTATGCCGCGCGTCGGCCACCTGGCCCAGCACGTCGCGGCGGTCGCTAGGCCGGCGCGGCAGGAAGCCCAGGTACAGGAAGGTTTCGGTGGACAGCCCGGACACGGCCAGGGCCGCCAGGATGGCGGAAGCGCCGGGTACGGGTACGACGGGCAGCCCGCGCCGGAGGGCCGCCTGAATCAGGGGCGCGCCCGGGTCCGAGATGCCGGGCATACCGGCCTCCGAGACCAGCGCCATGTCGCCCTCGGCCAGACGGTCGAGCAGCCGCTCTATTTTAGCCGGTTCGGTGTATTCGTGGTAACTCGTCAGGGGGGTGTGGATGTCGAAGTGGGCCAGCAGCTTGCGCGTTGTGCGCGTGTCCTCGGCGGCGATGAGCTTGACCTCGCGCAGCACTCGCACCGCGCGCAGGGTCATGTCTTCCAGGTTACCGATTGGCGTCGCGACGACGTAGAGTGCACCCATAAACGTACCTAGACCTGACAGATTTCTCAAAACCTGTCAGGTCTCTCCAAGGTCAGGTGGTCAGGCAACGGGGTTCTTCGCGGTCCAGCGTTCCCAGACGAGTGAGCCGGCGATGAGCAGCAGGATGACGCCAAAGGTCGTCACCTCACCCAACTCGAAGCCGAGCAGGCTCACCAGCAGCTTGAGGCCGATAAACACGACAATCAGGTAGGCCGTGAGGCGCAGAATCGGGAAGCGGTCCAGCAGTTTCAGGAAGACACCCGCGACAAAGCGAATCGCCAGGATGGAGATACACACGCCGAGGATGACGACCCAGGTTTCCTGCGACAGGGCGACGGTCGCCAGGATGTTATCGAGGGAGAAGATCAGGTCGAGCAGTTCCACCTGCGCCACCGTGGTCCAGAAGCCCGCGCCCCGGTTGCGCGGCCCGCCCTCCTCTTCCTCGTGAGCGCGCAGGTGGCTGAGGCCCAGGTAGACCAGGTAGCCGCCGCCGACCAGCCGAATCGGCCAGAAGTGGATGGCGAACGACACCAGGAACAGGCTGAGGCCGCGCATGATGTACGCGCCGAAGATGCCATAGGTGAGCGCGCGCGTCTGCTGCGCGGGCGGCAGGTGCTTGACCAGCACGGCCAGGACCAGGGCGTTGTCCACCGACAGCAGGCTGTCGAGGAACGCGACGGTGGTGAGCGTCAGCAGGGCGGGTATCGTTAGCATGATGACCAGGCGTCTAGCGTTTGAAGAATTCAGCCCCCAGGCCAAGCTGGACGGGCCGCTTGGGGCCGGGCGCGGCGGAGAGGGGCAGCGGGGCGGCCGAGGGGGGGGCGGGGCTGGGGCGGGACTGCTCGTCGGTCCAGACCGCCAGCCGCCGCAGGGCATCGAGGCGTTCGCTCTCGCCCAGCCGCGCCTGCTTGACCGCCCGCTCCAGGTACTCGATGGTGCGGTCGTACTCGCGCTGGCCGACCGGGAAGGGCGTGCCGTCCTTGCCGCCGTGGGCGAACGAGAAGCGGGCCGGGTCGCGGAAGGAGGCGGGCGCGCCGTAGAGCAGCTCACCCAGCAGGCTCAGCGCGCGCAGCGACTTAGCGCCGACGCCCTGGCGGCCCAGCAGGTCCACAAAACTCTGCGGCGGGTTCTCGTAGGTGCTCAGGAGGGTTTTGTAGAGGCGTTCGGGGCGGATGTCGCCAATCTGGACTTCGTGGTGTTCGGGCAGGGTCATGGTCTGCGCCCGGCGCAGCTCGTGGACCAGCTTGTCGGGGTGCTCGGCGGCCAGGGCGGCGACTACCTGGCGGTTGGCCTCGGCCTCGTGGGCCACCAGGTTGAGGGGAGCGCCGATACTGTCACTACAGACGGCGGCGTGCGGCTCATCCACAAAGCTCTGCACCTGGTCGCTCAGCCAGTGGTAGCGCCGCGCCCACGAAGTCTGGTCGTTCATGCCTTGCTGGACGACGGCCCAGCGGCCCGCGCGGTCCACGACAAAGACGTGGTGGTACAACTGGTAACCGTCCTGGACGGCGTTGTTGTCCACCTTGGCGACCAGGCGGCTGGTCTGCGCCAGGCCCGTCGGGTCCACCATCAGCCGCTCGCCCAGCGCCGTCAACTCTTCGGGTGTCTTGCGCGACTCGCGGCCCTTGCCGCCCGCCACCCACAGCCCCAACTCGTCGGCCACGCCCGTCTTCAGCCCGTCCTTGAGCGCGCCGCACACGACGGTCGTGACGCCGCTGGAGTGCCAGTCGAAGCCGAGCACCGCGCCGAAGCTCTGGAACCAGAAGGGGTTGCTGAGGCGGCTCAGGAAGCCAGGCGTGCCCTCCGCCTCGACAATGGCGCGCGTGATCTCGCGGGCCAGGACCCGCATACGGGCGAAGAGCCAGGGGGGACACGCGCCGTGGTGCAGGGGCAGGTTGGCCGAGGCCGAAGATTGGGTAGGCATGGGCCAAATTATAGGCCGGGGGAGGGGGTTGTGCAATGTGAGGGAAGAGCAGAGGGTAGAGCGTGAGCCTATAGTGGCGTCTAGGCCACTGGACGCAACTATAGGCTCACGCTGCCCAAAGTCAACTCTATCTGGACTTGGGTGGACTTGGGCGCGGAGCGGAGTATGCAGACGAGTCACACCGAAGCGTCAAGGTAGCTTGAGAAACGCTAGGGCGCGAAGGGTGGGAAGTAGACGAGAGGAGGCCCTCGCCGACGGCGCGATAGGGCAGACTGCCTGCCAGCCTCCCTTCTTCGACGTCGCTATCCCTGCCCATGCCCGGCCTCCGCTTGTCGCAGCAAGTTGCGCAGGCGATTCTTCCATGCTAGCGGTACTCCCTGGACGTGTTATTCATTCAACCCTCGTGTACTTCAGGTCGAAGTCACGTTCCCAGCTCGAGCTGTCCATGCACTTCTCCCAGTAGGCCGCGATGGTCTTGCCGTCGTCGCTGAACCTGCCCTCAAAGCGCTG
>CAZFUK010000531.1:0-4141 GCA_964522005.1 uncultured Anaerolineales bacterium
GTTCTTGAGCACCTGGCGGTACTTGGCGTTGTCCTCATCGCGCAGCATCACCATGAACGCGCTGTTGTAGACGCGGTGCATGCCGAGCGTGCGGACGAAGTAGCCCTCCATGAGCCAGAACGCCTCGGCCAGCAGCAGCGTATCCGGCGCTTCCTGGGCCACGCGGTCCACCACCTCGCGCCAGAACTCCAGCGGCATGGCCGCGTCGAACTCGGCGCGGGTCATGGCGAACTCGGCGCGCGAGGGGATGGAGCCGCCCGTACCCGGTTCCGGATACCACAGGCGGGCGTAGTGCTTTTTCGCCAGGGTCATCGCCGCGTCGAAGCGGATGACCGGAAAGCGGCGGGCGACATCGAGGATGGTCTGGATGGCCGCCTCGCGCACGTCGGGCTGGAGGTAGTTGAGTTGCGCCGTGTCGTTCCAGGGGATGGTCGTGCCGTCGTTGCCGTGGTAGACGTACTTGACCTGGCCCGTGCCGTGGTCCACCCGCTTGAAGACCACCGCCGCGTCCGAGCGGTCGAAGTAGTGGTCCTCCAGGTAGATGCCGACAGCGGGATTCCAGGACAGGTCGGGGCCGGTGAAGGTGTACGCGGGATAGGGCGGGTCGTCGCGCTGGATGAACCAGTCGGCGTGGTCCATGACCCACGGCGAGTCGATGCCCATGTGGTTGGGCACCATGTCGCTCGCCATGCGCAAGCCGTACTGCCAGGCCCGCGCTTTCAGCGTCTCAAAGGCCGCGTCGCCGCCCAGGTCGGCCGCGATGTGGTAGCTGGACAGCGAGTAGGCCGAGGCGACGGCGTCGGCGTTGCCCATCATCTGCTTGATACTCTGCGAGGCCGGACTCCTCTCCCAGATGCCGATAAACCACAGCCCGGTAAACCCCCGCGCCGCCAGGTCCGCCAGTTCCTCGTCGGGAATGTCGTCCAGGCGGCGAATCTCGCGCCCATACTGACGGGAGAGCTGGTCGAGCCAGACGTAGGTGTTCTTGGCGACCAGGACCAGGCTGGGCATCCAGGCCAGGTCCGGGCTGAACTGCTCCGGCTCAGCCTCCTGGCCGGTAAACTCAATGACCTCGGCTGGCCCCGGCCCGCCCGGTCCAGGGCCGCCCGCCGCTTGCGCCGCCATCGCCTCAAAGAAGCGGCCCTCCTCGCGCATCAGGTCCAGCCCGCTGAGCAGGCGGTACACCGACCGGCCCAGGATAGGCGCCCACTGCTGCTGGATGAACTCCAACTGCGAGGTCAGGGAGTGCGGCGCGGCCAGGGCCGGGGTGCGCAGCAGGACGAGCAGGTTGTGGCGGGCCAGGTTGCCGGCCGTCAGCGCCTCCGGGCGCAAGCGGTCCTCGCGGGAGGCCGGAACGCCGCCGTGGGCGACCGCCTGCTGGTCGAAGAAGTCGTGCAGATTGTCGAGCATCTGGGGGTAGGCCGGGTCGTGACGCAGTGGGGAGTCGTCGAATAGCTCGCGGAACGGCTCGAAGGCCGCGTTCTGGTTCTCCACCCACAGCATGATCATCTCTTCGAGAGCCACCTCGCGGTTGGAGCGGCCCTCGGTGGCGCCGGCCAGGTGTTGCTCGACCGTCACCTGCCGGCGGTAGACCTCGACCGGCGGGAACTGGTCCACAAAGCGGCGCAGCACCTGGTCCACCCTGGCCTCGCCCATCTCCGCCGTCGCCGCCTCCAGTGCGCGGTGGAGCACGTCCTCGCCCGCCTGCGCCCGGTACTGCCGCACAACCAGGTGCAGCATCTCGTCAATCAGGCCCAGCGCGTTGATGTCGCCCGGGCTGACGGCCTGCTCGGGAAAGGCCACCACGTCCCGCCGGTCGTTGATGTGTTGCGCGAAGACACGCGCGGCATGGAAGTTGGCGAGGATGACGTTGCCCCTGAGCGAGAACAGGCGGTCATCGAATTGGTAGCGATCGCGCGCGCGGCGTGAGATGTGGAATTGCATGATTGCCCTATCCTCTGGAGAAGCTCAGCCAATCAAGGATGACCTCCGCCACCTGCTCCGGCGTGCGCCGGTCCGTCTCCACCGTAAAGTCGGCCAGGCCGTACACCTCTTGCCGCTGGGCCAGCAAGGCCTCGATGCGCGCCAGGGGGTCCGGCGCGTCGAGCAGCGGCCGGGGTTCGCTCGGCGCGGCCCGTTGCAGCCGTTGTAGAATCGTCGTCGGCCGCGCGGTGAGGCATACCGTCCAGGCCCGCTCGCGCAGCCGGTTCACATTGTCCGGCGCCGTCACAATGCCGCCACCGGTGGCAATCACCGTCTGGCAGCCCGCCAGCACCGCCGCCAATACCGCCGCCTCGCGGGCGCGGAACGCCCCTTCGCCCTCGCGGCGGAAGATGTCATGGATAGGCCGCCCCGCCGTGGCGACGATGAGTTGGTCTGTGTCGGCCGAGTACCAGCCCAGGGCATCGGCCAGCAACCGTGCCACGGTAGACTTGCCGGTCGTACTGAAGCCGATGAGCGCGAGGTTAGGCCGCTCCACCGTCGCCTCCGGCAAGTGGACGGCGGCGGCCGGCTGCGAGTGGCCCTTGCCATCTAGCCCAACCGCCGAACCAGGCAGTGAATGCATCATATCTCCCCCAGGTTCAGTCCCCCCTGAACTACAAAGCGCCAGGGCGCCGTTTTGGCCTGGGTGTCGCCTCCCACACCCACCCTCGGCGTCTGCCGCACCCAGGTATCGGGAAACGCCTCGTCCGCCTCGATAAACAGCGCGGCGTCCGTGGCGAGCGCGACTCCATTGAAGCGGGCGTCAATGGCGAGCGCCTGGCACAGCTTGCCCGGCCCGTTGGTCCACTCGGCCTGGGGCCGCCCGCGCCGCTGCGCCTGGATCTGGGCCAGCCCCTCGTCCGGCCAGACCGCGCGGATGAGCACAGCGGCCGGGAAGCCCTCGGCCTCGGTCACGGCGTTCAGAGCATAGTGGACGCCATAGATCAGGTAGACGTAGGCATGGCCCGGCGGGCCGTACATCACGGCGTGGCGCGGCCGCCAGCCCCGACTGGCGTGGTTGGCCTTGTCGGCCTCGCCAATGTACGCCTCAGTCTCGACAATCCGCCCGGCCAGCCGTTGGCCGTCCAGCACGCGCACCAGCCGCTGCCCCAACAAGTCCCGCGCCACCTCCAGGGTGGGCCGGGCGTAGAACTCCACCGGCAGGCGCGGGCGGGCGACGGGCAGTGTCACTCCCCACCCGCGATGGGCAGGATGATGCGGAGGGTATCGCCCTCGCCGCACTCCGTGCGGGCCGCCGCCGTTGCCGGCAGCGGCTTGTCGTTGAGGAACAGCACATACTCCGGGCCGACGCCGCTGGCATGGCTTTGATACGCCGCCTGGAAGCCGGGGTAGTCGCACAGCTTGAGCAAGACATCGGCGATGGTGGAGCTTGGCCCGCCGCACTCGACCTCGACTTCCCGCTGGCCGACGGTCCGCCACAGCGGCTCGCCCAGTTTGACGCGAATTGGCATAAGCGTTAGTTGTCCTTTTCGAGTAGCATCGGCATGTGGATGCCCTGCTCCCGCGCCGTTTGGAGCGCCAGATCATAGCCCGCGTCGGCGTGGCGCACCACCCCCAGCCCCGGATCGTTGGTCAGCACCCGCTCCAGCCGCCGCGCCGCTTCTGGCGTCCCGTCGGCCACGATGACCTGCCCCGCGTGGAGCGAGTAGCCAATGCCGACCCCGCCGCCGTGATGAAAGCTGACCCACGTCGCGCCACTGGGCTTCTTGTGCTCTTTGGCGCTCTCGGCCTTCTCGCGCTTGGCCGGCACGCGCAGCCGCGACTCGAGCGCCTCAAGTCCCTTGTCGGCCACCATCCGACCGGACGCACTGAAGAAGTCGATCGCCGCCACCTCGGCGAGCCGGCGCCGCAGCCGCGCGACGTCCGAGTCCAGCTCGGCACGTTCGCCATCGTCGAGCGCGCGACGGGACGGCAGCCTCTCCATGAGAGCGCGCGCCTCCTCGGCGAGCTGCGCGTAGTCCGCGTCGCGTGCGGCGTGGAAGAGCGCCTCGACCTGGTCGTCCGCGAGCCCTTCGATGAAGCGTGCCTCGACGAGCGAGGCCTCGCCCCCACCCTCGACGATCTCCCGCAGCACCCATTGGAGATCTTCCTGCGCCTGGTCGCTCTTCGGGAGCGCGTAGACCGAGTTCTTGATGGC
>CAZFUK010000532.1:0-4116 GCA_964522005.1 uncultured Anaerolineales bacterium
ACTGCCTACTGCCTACTGCCTACTGCCTACTGTTCTAGCGCCAGACGAGCATGGTATCACCCGGCGCGCCGAACTGGAAGCTGATGTCAGCCACGCCCGTGCTGTTGCTGTTCCGCAGATACCACAGGTTGCCCCGTAACACCCCCGCCGTGTCCACCATGTCGCCGTTCCAGTCGCCCACAATCGGCCGGTCACCTGGCGGGACGCCGTAGCTGAAGGCGGCGTCCGACGGACCGGTGCTGTTACTGTTGCGCAGATACCAGGTGCCGCCGCGCAGGATGCCCGGCGTGTCCGTCCCGTTGCCGTCCCAGTCGCCCACGATGGGCAGGTCGCCGGCCATACCGTAGGTGAAGGCCAGGTCGAAGCTGCCCGTCGTGTTGGCGTTGCGCAGGAACCAGGTGCTCCCGCGCACCATGCCGACGGTGTCCGTCCCGTCGCCATCCCAGTCGCCGCAGACCGGCGTGTCGCCAGGCGCGCCGTAGGTCAGGGCGATGTCGAAGCCGCCGGTGGTGTTGGAGTTGCGCAGGTACCACGTCCCAGCCCGGTACACTCCAGGCGTCTTGCTCCCGTTGCCGTCCCAGTCGCACATGAGGGGGGTGTCGGTGCTCGCGCCGAAGTTGAAGACAGTGTCGGCGGGGCCGGTGGAGAGGGAGTTACGCAGGTACCAGGCACCCGCGCGCCAGACGGCGGGCTTGACCGGGCCAGAGATGGGCGCCCGGGTGGGCGTCGCCGTGCTGGTGGGGGTCTGGGTGGGGGCGGGGGTCGCCGTGCCCGTCGGGGTCGCCGTACTGGTGGCCGTCGCCGTGCTGGTGGCAGTACTCGTCGCCGTGTTAGTCGGCGCAGCCGTCGCCGTAGCGGTGGCAGTGCTGGTGGGTGTGGCGGTGCTGGTTGGGGTGGCCGTCGCCGTACTGGTGGGAGTGCAGGTTGCCGTGGCCGTCGGCGTCGCCGTGGCGGTCGCCGTGCTGGTGGCGGTGCTAGTGGCGGTGGGTGTGTGGGGGCTGGTTGGGGTGGCCGTCGCCGTGGCGGTCGCCGTGCTGGTGGCGGTGCTGGTCGAGGTGCTGGTGGGTGTCTGGGTGCTGGTTGGGGTGGCCGTCGCCGTGGCAGTGGCGGTGCCGGTGGGCGTTGGCGTCTCGGTGGCGGTGCTGGTCGAGGTGCTGGTTGGGGTGGGCGTCTCGGTCACCGTCGACGTCGCGGTCGGCGTTGGGGTGACGGTCAGCGGGGGCGTCTGGACCTCGTAGGCGCCCATGTCCACGGTCCCGTAGGCGATGCGCGGAGCCCCGTCCACGTCGGTCGCGGGCAAGCTGGGGTTCGTGACGCTGTTGTCGCCGGCGTTGATGGCGGGCGAGCCGGGCTGCAAGCGGAGGTTGCCGCCCTGGCTGGGCGCGGGCAAGGGCACGGCGGCGACGAACAGCGGGTCGGCGTCAATGTTGCCCGCGCCCGTGTAGCCGCCCTGCACGTCGCTGTAGGTCACGACTGTGTTGATGGGGTTGCTGCCGAGGGCGTCGACTATCTGGCCGCCGCTGTTGCCCCACACGATACTGTTGCGGACGGTCGTGGCGCTGCCGTTTTCAATGTACATCCCTCCGCCCCGGCCCGACGAAGTGAGATTGCCACTGAACGTGGCGTTGGTCAGGGTCGGGTTGCAAGCGCCGCAACTGTACATCCCGCCGCCGTAGGTGGCCCGGTTGCCGCTGAAGACAGCGTTGGTCAGCGTCGGGCTGCTGTTACCGAGCCAGATGCCACCGCCGTTGCCGCTGGCCCGGTTGCCGCTGAACACCACGTTCGTCAGCGTCGTGCCGCTGTTGTTGAGGACAGCCATCCCGCCGCCACCGTTCCCGCTTGTATTGCCCGCGAAGGTTACGCCCGTCAGCGTTGGGGCGCTGCTGGTGCTGTACAGCCCGCCCCCGTAACCCCCACTGGCGTTGCCGCTGAAGATAGCGTTGGTCAGAGTCGGGCTGCCGCCAGGCTCGTGGTACATCCCGCCGCCAGCGGTCGTCGCCGCGTTGCCGCTGAAGACCAGGTTCGCCAGGGTCGGGCTGCCGTTGCGGTTGAACATCCCGCCGCCGCACTGGCCCGGGCAAGAGCTACCCGTGTTCGCGTTGCCGGCCGTGATGGTGAAGCCGTCGAGGATGGCCGTGCTGTTCAGGTTGCTGCCGGTCACCACGTGGACGCTGTTCTCGCCGTTGTTGGCGAAGTTCGCCCCGTCGTCCCCGGCCAGGTCGCCGCTCAGCGTCGTGACGTTCGTCGTCCAGTCGCGCGCGCTGCGCTGCGTCTCGACCCCGGCGAAGCCGCCATAGACGGCCACGCCGCTCTTGAGGGCGAAGGTGGCCGTGCGCGGGTTGGCCAAGCCCGTCGTGTCGGGCTTGTACGTCCCCGCCGCCACCCACAGTTCATCGCCGCTGATGGCCCCGGCCAGGGCCGGCACCAGGTCCATGGCGTTGGCCCACGACGTGCCATCCTGCGCCCCCGCCCCGCCCACCACCACGTAGCGCACGCCCGGCGTCCGCGTCGCCGTCGGCGGCGCCGTCACCGTGCGCGTCGGCGTGCGGGTGGTGGTTGAGGTGGGTGTCGCCGTGGCGGTACTGGTGGGTGTGTGGGTGGTGGTTGGGGTAGGCGTCGCCGTCTCAGTCGGCGTGCCGGTCGGCGTCGGGGTGACGGTCGCCACCGGCTGCGAGCAGGTGTTAAGCAGGATGCTGACGCTGTTGGAGCTAAGATTGGCGACGGCCAGGTCGGGGCGGCCGTCCAGGTTGAAGTCGCCCACCGCGATGGAGACCGGCTCCGTCCCCACGCTCTCAGGGGAGGTGGGGGCGGCGGTGAAGTTCCCGGTCCCATCGCCCAGCAGGATGCTCACGTTATTGGAACTGATGTTGGCGACGGCCAGGTCGGGGCGGCCGTCCAGGTTGAAGTCACCCACCGCCACGCCCCGAGGGTCGGTCCCCACGCTCTCAGGCGAGGAGGCGGGGGCTGTAAAGTCCCCCGTCCCAGTACCTAGCAGGATGGTGACGCTATTGTCGTCACCATTGCCAACGGCCAGATCAGGACGGCCGTCCAGGTTGAAGTCGCCTATCGCGACCGAGCGGGGGTTCGTCCCCACGCTCTTGGGCGAGGTGGCGGCGGCGGTGAAGTTCCCCGTGCCATCGCCCAACAGGATGCTGACGCTGTTAGAGCCTGAGTTGGCGACGGCCAGGTCAGGGCGGCCGTCCAGGTTGAAGTCGCTCACGGCCACAGACGCCGGACCGCTGCCTACGCTCTCCGGCGAGGTGGCAGCGGGGGTGAGGTTACCCGTGCCATCGCCCAGCAGGATGCTGACGGTGTTGGCGAAGTAGTGGGCAGTGGCCAGGTCGAGCTGGCCGTCGAGGTTGAAGTCGCCCACCGCGATGGACACGGGGTAGCCCCCCACGCTTTCAGGTGACGTGGCGGCGGCGGTGAAGTTCCCTGTCCCATCGCCGAGCAGGATGCTGACGTTATCGTCGTTGGAGTTGACGACGGCCAGGTCCAGGATGCCGTCGCGGTTGAAGTCGCCCACCGCCACGGATAAGGGCTGGCGGCCCACGTCTTCGGTCCCGAACAGCGTAAAGTTGCCGGCCCCATCGCCTAGCAGGATGCTGACGGCGCTGTCGCCCTCGTTGGCGGTGGCCAGGTCCGGGATGCCGTCGCGGTTGAAGTCGCCCTCCGCGACGGCTATGGGCCTGCTCCCCGCGCTCTCAGGCGAAGTGCCGGCGGCGGTGAAGTCGGCGGCGGCGCAGGCGTTGGCGGGGCACGCGTTGAGCAGGATGCTCACGCTATTGGAGCTAACGTTGGCGACGGCCAGGTCGGGGCGGCCGTCCAGGTTGAAGTCGCCCACCGCCGCCGACCTCGAATTGCTTCCCACGCTCTCAACCCCGATTAGGGTGAAGTCGCCGGCGCCGTCACCCAGCAGGATAGTGACATTGTTGGAGAGGTAGTTGGCGGTGGCCAGGTCGGGGCGGCCGTCGAGGTTGAAGTCGCCCACTACCACAGAGCGCGGACTGGTTCCCACGCTTTCGGGTGAGGTGGGGGCGGCGGTGAAGTCCCCGCTCCCGTCGCCCAGCAGGATGGTGACGGTGTCGGAGCCGGCGTTGGCGACGGCCAGGTCGG